>DLXW01000238.1:0-9867 GCA_003448685.1 Cyanothece sp. UBA12306 | reverse complement strand
GCTAATGGAAGGATAACTTTGAAGATAGAGCAGATAATCTTGACATTAGGGTTTTGATTACTACCTCTAATAAAGTAATTATCCAAATTTTGATTGTTGTCTATGGATCTAACCTGTATTTTATCGAATAAAACTAGCAAATTTCTGCAAAAAATTCGAGTAATTTTCCCGACAAACTTGACTATGTCTAGCTTATTTGATCAAGAAATAAACTACTTAAAATTTGCCCAAACTTTGTTAGACTAGATTCAAGATAAATAACAAAATTAAGATAAACTCAACAATTGTCGACAAAATTGGATTAAATTATGCGTTAAAAATCCACCTAGCCTTCTCCAACCATTTGATCATCCCAGAGATATAATGATAAAGATATGACACCTAGTAAATTTTACACACGAAAGACAACCCTGCGCTATTTAGGCCTAACTAGCATTGGTTTGATTTTAGCTCAATTGGTGTTTGGTGTAATCCAAGTACGCTGGCGTTACTATCAAAAAGTAGGAACTCTCAGGGAAAAAATCGAAGATTTTGCGAAGGAATTAGAAATAATTGCTCAAGACTCTCCGTCTCAACTGAAAGATTCTACTCTAGAAAGGCTGATGAGGCGCAGAAGTGCTGGAGATGATATTACCTATGGAATAATCATTGATAATCAAGGACAGACAATTTCGAGTTTTTTAAACAAAGAAGATACAGCTATTGAGCAACTGCTATCTGATTCACAGTTGGACAGTCTTGACTTTAAAAATCTAATCAAAACTGTTAAAAGCGACACCAAAATAAGAGAGATTCGTCAACCCATTATTATCGCTGGAGAGTCCAAAGGAGAAATTCGCATAGCCTATTCTTTGGCACAAACTAAACAAGAAACCTTAAAATCAGCTGGCAAAATTTTAACAGCTTCTGTGATCGTTAGTCTGTTATTAGTGATAATTATTGCTGTGTTTTTTAAGCGAGAAATCTCGCAATATTTAGCCAAATTAGTAGAAGAAAACCTCACAGTTATTCCACCAGAAAAACTGTCTAAAGTAAAATCAAAGGATGAATTTGATCAGTTAAGAGTATTACTACATTTTTTAACCAAAAATTACCGTCAAGTTCAAGATTTAGAATCTCAGATGGCCAAAAACCAGTTTATGGCAATGATTGGCCATGAAATTCGCACTCCCTTGAATGCAGTCACCGGAATGACAGGGTTATTGCTAGATACTCCGTTAAATCCCCAACAAAAAGAATTCGTCACAATTATCCGCAACAGTGGGGATAATTTGTTGGCTATGATCAATAATATTTTAGATTTCTCAAAAATTACAGCCCAAAAACTAGAATTAGAAGAACAACCATTTGAATTGGGATCTTGCATCGAAGATGTCTTAAGGTTATTTGCTTCCCAAGCTTCTCAGAAGCAATTAGAATTGGCTTATTTGATTGAACCCAATACTCCCAGGGCTATCATTGGCGATAGTAATCGTTTGCGCCAAATTTTGGCTAATCTTCTCGGTAATGCCCTTAAATTTACCGAAACGGGAGAAGTGGTGATCTATGTTAGTTCTAAACAACTACCTCACAACGATCAAAACCAGGAAAACCTGCCCTATGAAATTCGCTTTGCAGTCAAAGATACGGGTATTGGTATTGCCCCAAAACATTGCGAACGCCTTTTCAAACCCTTTAGCCAAGTCGATGCTTCCACCACCCGTAAATATGGTGGTACTGGTTTAGGATTAGTTATTAGTCAACGGTTAAGTGAATTGATGGGGGGCAAAATGTGGGTTCAGAGTACGGAGGGTAAAGGATCTACCTTTTATTTCACCATTCATGCCCAAGCTAGTCCCAGTTCTTCTCCAGCCATATCTCAAGAAGGACAAGAAGAATTAATGGGTAAGAGAATGATGATTGTGGATGATAACCTAACCAATCGCAAAATTTTGACCTTACAAGCCCAATCTTGGGGGATGTTTACCTGTGCCGTTGATTCGGGGACTAAAGCTCTTGAATGGCTCAATAGAGATCCTCAATGCGATGTGGCGATTTTAGATTTGAGTATGCCTGAAATCGATGGACTAGAGTTAGCTCAAGCCATTCGTCGTCTACCACATTGTCAAAATTTACCCCTGATTATGCTCAGTTCGGTCAGTCAACAAGAAATGAGCCAAGAATCTGACTATAGTCAGTTTGCTTCAGTGCTGATGAAGCCAATTCAGCAATCGCAACTTTATGAAAGCTTGATGCAGATTTTTGCCGTAAAACCAGTATCAGTGACCCAAAACATCACAGATTTATCTGAGGACGAAACTTTTGCCCAGAGAAAACCTTTAAAAATTCTGGTAGCTGAAGACGTTGTGGTTAATCAAAAAGTGATCGCCTTATTACTCGAAAAATTAGGCTATTGTCCAGATATTGTGAGCGATGGCAGGGAGGTTTTGGCAGCTTTGGGACGCAGAGCCTATGATGTCATTTTAATGGATGTGAGAATGCCCGAAATGGATGGATTGACAGCTACCCGTAAGATTAGCCAAGAATTATCTATTCAACAACGGCCACGAATTATTGCTATGACAGCAGAAGCCATGCGAGGCGATCGCACTAAATGTTTAGAGGCAGGAATGGACGATTATATTTCTAAACCTATTCTTTTAGAAGAACTTAAACAGGCTTTGTCTAAGTGCCAACCTTTAAAAAAACAACCTTCCCTAGATCGCAAAGTCCTGAATTCTTTGCGTAAAATGGCTGGTAAACAGGCTAAAACAGTGATCTGTGACCTGATTATGGGCTATTTTGAGGATGCACCCCTACGCTTATTAGCCATTAATGATGCCATTGCCCAAGAAGATAGCTCTGCTTTATTTGAAGCAGCTCATGCCTTGAGATCAGCCAGTGCTAATTTGGGAGCGACAGAACTCTCTAAAATCTGTCAAGAATTAGAAACAATGGGACGCACTCAGCAAATTTCAGAAGCAACCGATCGATTGTCTGCTATTAAAGTAGAATATGATCGAGTGTGCCTGGCTTTGAAAGAAGAACTCAGGCAACATTGTCATTATGAACCATTGTCCCAAGTTATTGACTGTGAAAACTTCTCCAATTCCCGTCAAGATTCCCCTAGTCTTAGTTGTTGATGATGATCGTGCTATGCGAGGGCTATTGAAGGTAGCTATAGAAGCACAAGGATATGGAGTTATTGATGCCAAAAATGGGGAGGAATGCCTAGAAAAATACGTTCAGTTTAAACCTGATATGATTTTGTTAGACGCTATTATGCCGGAAATGGATGGCTTTAGTTGCTGTAAGCGTCTTCGTTCCTTTCCAGATACCAGCCATTTACCCATTCTAATGATTACCGCACTTGATGATCAAGAATCTATAGATAAAGCTTTTGAGGTGGGAGCAACCGATTATATTACTAAACCAATTTATTGGACTGTACTTAGTCAACGGGTTAAATATTTGTTGTATAGTAGTCAAGCTCTTCGGGAGTTGGATCGCTTTAAGTTGCAAATTGAACGGCAACAGCAATGGCAACAATTGAATCAGTATATTGCTCAAAACCTAAGACAGCCATTGGAACTTAAATCCTTGCTTACGGAGTCTTTAGCTAAACTCAGAACAATCATTTGGGCTGAAAGGGTGGGAATTCACCAGGTGAAAGGTCCTCTTTTAGCAGAAGTTATGGAAAAGGGTTATCCTTCGGTCAAGTCTCTATCATGGCGCATTATAACGCTTTTCGATTGTTATCAGACTAGCTATGAGCAAGGAAAAATAAAAATTATTGACTTATCTAATCCTGAAAATATTCCTGACAATTTGTCTGAGCAAATGTTGACTTGCTTTAACCAATTGACTATCCAAACTATTGCCGTAATACCTATTTTTAATCAAGCAGAAGTTTGGGGTATTCTTTGGATTCACCATTGTCAGTCTCCCTATTTTTGGGAATCGTGGGAAATAGATTATGTCACTTATTTAGGAGATTTATTAGCGATCGCTTGTTGTCCAGCTTTGTCTGAGCAAAAATCATCATGAAGAGCTAATCGCGAAGACTTTTGGCGATCGCCGGCAATTTTAAATACGGGGGGTAGGTTCCTTCAACTTTGATTCGATTGATTTCATGATCATCAATGGGCAGATTATGCTCTATTGCTATTACTTTAATAATATCTCCTCGATCAATTACCCCAGCAACAGCCCCGGCTGGAGACAAAACAGTTAGACGAAGTTCAGTAGTTGATTCTAATTTTTCAATCACTTCTATTAAAGGCGTATTTTCTAAAACCGAAGGAATTGCCGTGAGGGGGTGAACGATATCCATTAAGGTGTAATACTCCCATTGATTCCCCTCTATCGATTTTAAATCCTTAATGCGAATCAGTCCTCGATAACGTCCTTCAGAAGCTCCATAGTAAGCCAAGGAACTATTAAGATCATCAATAATATATTCTTGAGCAAATTGACTAAGGGTAAGATGAGCATTAATAACTCGGAAGTTACGAGTCATGGCCTGGGATGCCATAATTTTCAGTAAACTTTCTTGTAAAGATGTTAAACGTTCATAAGTGTTAGCATTGCGCAGAATAAACCAACCAATTAAGGCAATCCACAATGGACTTAATACCCCTGTCACCAGAATAAAAAACAATCCCGTTACAATGGCGAACCAGCCAATTAATTTACCACTGACTGCTGCCCAACGAACTCCTGTAAAGCGATCACCAGTTATTTTCCAAACAATAGCTTTTAAGATTTGTCCACCATCGAGAGGCAACCCTGGAATCAAATTAAAAATCCCTAATACCAGATTGATTCTAGCGAGATCCTCCATCATATACAATAATAAGGGGTTAAGATCAGCTAGAACTCCACTAATCGATCCTAAAAACTTTGAGCTATTAAGCCATTGAGTCAGGATAAAAAAAATAATAAATAGACTAAAACTAACTCCAGGACCAGCGATCGCCACCCAAAAGGCTCCGGCTGGGTTTTTTGATTCTCGATCAATAGCTGCCACTCCCCCAAACAAAAATAGGGTAATAGAATTAACAGTAATTCCTTGGGAGCGTGCCACTAAACTATGACCTAATTCATGGAGCAAGACTGAACCAAAAAGCAATAAAGCCATGATTAATCCAGCTAACCAAGCTAAACCAGGTAGATTCTCTGTTAATCCTTGATTGGTTATATCTGCTGCATTAACTAGGGTAATCAACAGCAAAATAATTAACCAAGAGGAATCGAGATAGAGTGGGATGCCCAATATAGAACCGATTTGCCATTTTCCTTGCATGAGAAGCGAAATTATTCAGTCAAGTTTGTCAGGATATTTGGAAAATCAACGTTACTAAATCACCTTTGCCTAATCCAATGCGATCGCCTGAGCGCAATCGATGACGGTTTCCCTGGGGAAGGGACTTATGGTTAATATAGGTTCCGTTAGAACTGCCCATATCTTCAATATAAAAATCACCCCCTTCAAAGCGAATATCCGCATGAATACGAGAGACAACATCGGCGTGAGGAAACCCAGAAACATCGAGATCTGGGGGTATTTTTGAGTTAGGTTTGCCCAGATGAATGATCTCTAATCCTTGGGGAAGTTCTAACTGGGTTTCGGTTTGAACATGAAACAGACTCGCTTTTTGTAACTGTAATACAGTTGGGTCAAGATTTGGAGAAGAAATAGACGGTTGTGGTGGAGAGGACAATGGGGGATTTTCTGATACCGCAGATGGTTCAACCAAAGAATTTGAGGGAGTTTCCTGGGAGTCCGCATTCAGAGATGATGGTGAGAAAGTTGCCCAAGGATCAGGGGGCATCTTTTCCATCATGGCGGCAAAAGGTGGGGGTGGTGTATGGGATTTTTCCCCTTGTGATTGGGAGGGAATATTGCTGGCAATGTTTTTTAAGTTTCCCCCACATTGTTCACAAAAAGTGGCATTTGTTTCAACAGAGCTATTGCAATAGGGACAATGAGTCATTTGGGGCAATGATGTGTAGCAAGCTTCACATTGAATTGCTCCTGGTGGATTATGGTGCGCACAGTTGGGACAAATAACCATATTATCTCGCAAAAATTTGCTAATTGTCGGATTAGGTTGTCAATTGTTTACCTGCTGCTCCATCAAGTAACCACCAGAGTTCTCCTTGAGGTTGAATGGAACGGGAAGGATAGGCTTGAGCATCACCAATATCAGCCATAATTTGGGCTAAGGCCTGACGTTTATTTTCCCCTGCCACCACAAAAATGACACATTGAGCTTGATTAATCAAGGGAATAGTAAAGGTTAACCGAGGTTCTCCATCTTTGTTACCTACTGTAACTAAACGATCACTGACCTTAAGAGCTTGTGTCTGAGGAAATAGGGATGCGGTGTGGCCGTCATCCCCCATGCCCAATAAAATTACATCAAAAGCGGGAATTTGTCCTGGGGCTACCTGAAAAAATTGGATTAATTCATTTTCATGGGTTTGAGCATCTAGAGCAGGATCTGCTGCTGCTGTTGGCATGGGATGGATATTTTCTGCTGGAATTGATACATGATCAAGCCATGCTCGTCGAGCCATACCTTGGTTACTATCAGGGTGATCTGGTGGTACATAACGCTCATCTCCCCAAAAGACGTGAATTTTGTCCCAAGGGAAGGGTTGTTGAGCCAGAGCTTCATATAAAGGTTTAGGAGTGCTACCGCCAGATAGAGCTATGGTGCATCGTCCCCTCTGTTCAATGGCTGCTTCTATTTTCTCTACTGTTAATGAGAGCGATCGCTCGATTAGAGCAGATTTATCAGATAATACTTCAATCAATTTTTCCATCAGTCCCTAATAGACTTGATTTTAGTTACACTTCCTGTTAAAGGCTAAATGCTGTACTCCGCTAAATTGCTTTTTTATAACTCTTTTTTAACGAATCCATTGAAACAACTGATCTTTAATTCCTGTCTTCAAACTACGGAGTCTATTTTCAGTTGTCCTGAAATTAGCCCCTGTTGCCTGGAAATTCTCCATTGGGTTCCCTTGGCAGACAATCTACATTAATATTGACTAGAATGCTTAAGGAAAAACCCTTCAGTCAGATCAAGTCAAGCTTTGGGATCAATTCTTAAGTAGGTCATGACCTAATTTATGTAAATTAGTTTGTTTAACCTTAATTATCTCGATTGGCAACCGCAAAATGATAAAAAATTATGAATAACACAGCTTTTACATCTCTGTCTCTCAAACTCATTGGAGTAGTCTTTATACTATCTTCCCTGTTAGATTACTTGACCTTAGCTATTCCCTTAAATTGGCAAAGTTCTCAATGGCAAATTGGCTTGGTTACCAGCATTGTTGATCGAGGTATTGTGCCTTTAGTAAGTATGGCTTTCATTTTAATGGGCTATTGGCTTGATAGTAGAAGTGATACATCTCCTGTTAAGTCATCAGGATTTGATCTCAGACTACCAACGTATGTATTAGCGGCAGTCTTAGGGCTAATATTTTTATTGATGGTTCCTCTCCATCTAAATAATTTGAACACAGCCAAAACAGATGCTTTAGCCCAAATTGAGCAGGGAGCAGGCCAGGGAGCAGATCAGATCAAAGCTTTTTTAAATCAAGTAGATCAACTATCAAAAAATCCGCAACAGCTTAGACAGCAGATTCAACAGTTAAATCAAGTGATTGAAGCAGGACAAGTCCAAGGAAGACCCTTAAATGCCAATCAACTAGAACGTTTGACCCAGCAACGTAGCCAACTCGAAGGATTACGAGATCTTTCTCAAAACCCGACGGAATATAAAAAGCGGGTTGACGAGTTGAAAAAACAATTAGAAACTCAACTTCTAGATCGGCGAAAACAAGCCGAAAGCCAAGCAAAAACTCAAGCTCTTAAACAAAGTTTGCGTATTGGTTTAAGTAGCCTGATGTTAGCTATTTGCTACAGTGTCATTGGCGCAATTGGCTTTAAATCATTTATGGGTGGTACTCCTAAAATCAGTCGTCCTAAAGCACCTAAACGTTAATCAATAGTTGAATAACTTAAATAAATAGGTAATTAAAGTTCCACAATTCCTCTACCGGTCTATGGCAAAATTAGCCTCATAGGGGAACTGTGGTCTTTATCTTTTTTTGAGCGCGCGATCGTCTCAACTTCATCTCAACTATCAGTGAAATGTGATAGCATTAATAAGATTAAACCCTTTTATCTCAAGATTTTGCAGACGTGATTCAACGCTTCAAACAAGATCTAAAAAATGATCTAATTGCGGGTCTATTAGTAGTCATACCCCTAGCAACTACTATATGGCTCACAATTACTGTCGCTAGCTGGGTGATTAATCTGCTGACGCAAATTCCCAAGCAGCTTAATCCTTTTGATGGCCTCGATCCAATTTTGAGCTATTGTCTGAATTTATTGGTGGGATTGGCCGTACCTTTGTTATGTATTTTGATAATTGGTTTGATGGCCCGTAACTTTGCCGGCCGTTGGTTATTAGATTTAGGGGAACGAATTTTACAATCAATTCCTTTAGCAGGAGCAGTTTATAAAACTCTTCAACAAATCTTAGAAACCCTCTTTAAAGATTCTAAAAGTAAGTTTCGTCGGGTAGTGATGATTGAATACCCTCGTCAAGGGGTGTGGTCGCTGGGTTTTGTGACAGGATACGTAAGTCCCCAACTTCAATCCCATTTTACCGAACCAATGCTGAGTGTTTTCATTCCCACAACTCCTAATCCTACTTCTGGATGGTATGCTGTTGTTACAGAAACTGAGGCAATTAATCTACCAATTTCTATTGAAGATGCTTTCAAGGTTTTAATTTCTGGTGGCATAGTTAGCCCCAATTCCGTTGCCGTACCATCGGTTCCGGCTACTTTGACAAAATCTTACAATCATAATCATCCTTCTCCAGACAAATCCTTACCTGAAAAACAAACTCATCCAATTTCTGTAGAAGAAGAAATCTAAGAAAATGGCAGATGTATAGATAAGAATTTAGTTTTGGTTTATGAGTTCTGACTTTATTAAATAATATGCCCCCTCGCCAGCAACCCCGTAGAATTTCTCGTGAATTGGCTTTATTAAGTCTTAGTCAAATCAATACAACTCCTGAAAAACTTGCGCAACAGGAGTTAAATAATTTAATCTTAGCTGCTATTCGTACCCTAAGCAGTGAAAGCCAAGATATGTTAGAACCCGCTGCCGCAGAGGTGACACGGGGTAACGAGAGAATTTTGAAAAGTGAAACCCAAGCTGCTAATATCCAAAGTGCTAAAGTAATGGTTTCTGAAGCTATAGAACTTACTCAAGGAGCGATTAATCGTTTGTCCCATGCCATTGAATTACCAGAAATGGTACAACTTTCGAGTCAGTATGAGGTACGAGAATATGCTCTAGAATTGATTGGAGCAGTGAATCGTCGAAAACTTGAAATTGATCAGCAGCTTGAAAAAGTTTTAGTAGATTGGCAATTAAATAGGTTACCAAAAATAGATCGCGATATTTTACGCATAGCAACCGCTGAAATTATGTTTCTCGATGTACCTCATAAAGTAGCTATTAATGAAGCAATAGAAATGGCTAAGCGTTATTCTGATGAGGAAGGTTATCGTTTTATTAATGGAGTTCTCCGAAAGTTGATAGACAGGCTTAAAACAACCAATTTATAGGGGAAATTACGGTTAATTTAGCTGATTTTTCCTAAAAACCCTAATTGTTTCCCAATTTGATCAACTATACTCGAAAAAAACTATAAATCATAAAATTTAGAACAAGTCCATAACTTAAATGATGAGCTATCAGCAAGTATTACCAGAAAAGGGGGTTTAAAGCCTCGCCCTTTTAGGGCGACTTTTGCTCTTTGATGTATCCCACATTCCGCACTTCAA
>DLXW01000254.1:2358-4664 GCA_003448685.1 Cyanothece sp. UBA12306 | reverse complement strand
TGACCAGACAATTTTGGATTTTGGATTTACGATTTTGGATTAAAAACAAGCCCCTGTCTTTCAAGCAGGGGAAAATCTAAAATCATCAAATCGGATAATCATTAATCTAAAATCTAAAATCTAAAATCTGCAAGCCCCTGTCTTTCAAGCAGGGGAAAATCCAAAATCCAAAATCTAAAATCTAAAATCGATTTGACCTTGGATATGGTTGGTCAGTCCGAGGGGAAAGATTTTGGGTCAGTTCTAGGGCGTGTCATCAATTAGAACTTAAACAAGATAAAATATACTCCTGACTAATTTTTCAAGATAAACAGAGTGTGATAAGAAGATGCGTCGTTATGCTTTGAGAGATGACCAATGGGAAAGAATTAAAGATATGCTACCAGGTCGTCAAGGTACTGTTGGAGCTACAGCTAAAGATAATCGCTTATTCGTTGAAGCGGTTTTGTATCGATACCGAGCAGGTATTCCTTGGAGGGATTTACCCGAAAGATTCGGAGACTTTCGAGTGGTTCACACTCGTTTTAGTCGCTGGAATAGAAAAGGTGTTTGGCAAGACATTTTTTCCATTTTAGCTACTGATGCCGATAATGAATATGCCATGATTGATTCAACTATAGTTAGAGCGCATCAGCATAGTGCTGGTGCAAAAGGGGGGACAAAAATGAAGAAGCCATCGGTGGTAGTAAAGGTGGTTTAAGTACCAAAATACACGCTACAGTAGATGCCTTAGGTAATCCAACTGGATTTTATCTGACACCAGGACAATGTTGTGATTTGGATGGTGCAGATGTTTTATTAGAGGATTTAGAAGCTGATACTTTATTAGCAGATAAAGGTTATGATGCCGATGAACGAGTAATTGATAAGCTTGAAAAACAAGGAAAAACAGCTGTAATTCCGCCCAAGAAAAACAGAAAGGAAAAACGAGAATATGATAAATATCTATATCAGGCAAGACATTTAATCGAGAACTTCTTTGCTAAATTAAAGCAATATAGGGCGATCGCAACTCGATATGATAAACGAAAAATTAATTTTCTTGATGGAAATGGTTAAGAGAAGATGTAACATATCACACTTGTTATCGTAGCAAGACTCAATTGATTGAACAAGTTGCCCAATTTCAGTCAGTCCTTAATTCTAGACCGCTCATTGTTAGCGATCGCTTATGGGTGAAAAACCATCTTAATCCCGAAGAAGAAAAACTACGGGTTTCAACTTAGACGCGGTTTAATATTTTAGAAGGGTATGGTTTGCGGGTTATTCGCTTTACTAATCATGAGGTTTTACATGAGTTTGAAGGGGTTTGTCGTAAGATTGATGAGTTTATCCCCCCCAACCCCCCTTACTAAGGGGGGAGTTAGATACCCGTTAAGTACAACAAAGTCCCCTTTTCCAAAGGGGGATTTAGGGTGATTCTTCTCTTATTCTTAATTATTGATAGTTTTTTAAAGGAGGATTTTTAAAGGATGAATTTACCTCAAGACTGGACTTTAGAAAGTTTAGGAAATTGTTGTAAAGTTGTATCTGGGTCTACACCAAGACGAAATAAATCAGAATATTGGAACGGAGATATAGATTGGGTAACACCTAAAGATTTAAGTCATCTTAATAGCTCAGTTTTACAAGAAGCTCCTGAGAAAATCACAGAATTAGGATATAAAAGCTGTTCAACAACGTTATTACCTAAAGGATCGATTCTTTTCAGTTCTCGCGCACCCATCGGATTAATTGCAATAGCTGGTAAACCAATGTGTACTAATCAAGGATTTAAAAGTTTAATTCCTAATTCATCAGTTTATTCTGCATATTTGTATTGGTGTATGCGTTTTTTTACTCCTCAATTAGCTTCACAAGGTTGTGGTACAACTTTTAAAGAATTATCTAAAACTGTTGTAGAAAAATTTAAAATCCCCCTACCACCCCTAGAAGAACAAAAAAGAATCGCTAAAATACTAGACAAAGCTGATGAAATCCGACGCAAACGTAAAGAATCAATCCGCTTAACTGATGAATTACTTCGGTCAACTTTCTTAGATATGTTCGGAGATCCTGTTATTAATCCTAAAGGTTGGGAGGTTAAGAAGTTAGGAGAAATAGCTAACTTTGTAGGAGGAGGAACACCTAGCAGAAAAATCAATAGTTATTATCAAGGTGATATTTGTTGGATTACTTCTAAAGATATGGGGAAAGATATTATAGAAGATTCCCAAGAACACATCACTTTAGAAGCTATTGAAAATAGTTCAACAAAAATGATTGAGAAAAAATGCCTGTTAATAGTTGTAAAAAGTAAAATATTA
>DLXW01000254.1:0-2186 GCA_003448685.1 Cyanothece sp. UBA12306 | reverse complement strand
AGTAAAATATTAATGAATCGTTTACCAGTAGCAAGAACCAAAATACCTGTGTGTTTTAATCAAGATATTAAAGCAATTCTTCCTAAACAAGAGAAAATTATAAGGTATTTACATAGACATTTAAAAATTGGTCAAAATACTTTACTTAGACAAGCAAGAGGTGTAAATACAGAAGGATTAACTCTGGAACACCTTAAAAACTATCAGGTTATGATTCCACCATCTTCTATGATTGAAAAGTTTTTTAATATAGATCAAGTTATTGAAAATTTGTCTTGTAAAGATACTATCTTACTAAAAGAATCTGAAAATCTATTTAACTCCTTATTACAAAGAGCATTTAAGGGGGAATTATGAAGAATAGAGGAGGTTAAAAGTCAATGAATTGATTTAAGTTATATGGTAAATTATCGGTATGGAGAATCCAAGAAGTGGCTAAAGACCTAGTTCATCAATCCGCTAAAAATGCCTTAATCAAAGATAACTGGATAATCACCCATGACCCTTATACAATAAGTTATGGTGGGGTTAATATGTCCGTTGATTTAGGCGCAGAAAAGCTGATTGCAGCCACAAAAGATAATCAAAAGATTGCCGTAGAGATTAAAAGTTTTTTAGAAAAATCCTCGGCTATTTCAGAATTTCATACAGCTTTAGGACAATTCATTAATTATCGAGCAGTTTTAAAACGAAAAGCTCCAGATAGAACCTTATTTTTAGCCATTCCTAGCTTTACTTATGACACCTTTTTCTCCTTAGAATTTACTCAGTTAATGGTCACAGAAAACCAATTAAAACTTATTGTATTTGAACCTAATCAGGAGGTCATTACTCAATGGATAAACTAAGTAAATATCGTCAATTAATTAAAGATATTCTCTCAGAATATGCTCACCATCAACCGACATCTAATCACCTAGAAACACAAGCTATTTTTGACGAACAAAGAGAACATTATCAAATTGTAATGTTTGGATGGGAAGAAAAAAAATATGTTCACTATTGTCTTATTCATATTGACCTAAAATCCGATAAAATTTGGATTCAATGGAACATGACAGAACAAGATATTGCCGAGGATCTTGTCAAACTAGGGGTTCCTAAACAAGATATTGTCATTGGTTTTCATCCCCCCGAACTTCGTAAATTAACCGAATATTCTATCGGTTAAAAATGACATCTGTTAAATAAATTTAATCTTAATTTTAAAAGTAGGAATAATCATGACACCATTAACCATAAACTTAAGCGAAGACAAACTGCATCAACTCCAAAAAATCGCCCAAGAAAAAGGAATTACTCCCGAAGAACTCTTACAAACAAAAATCAATGAATGGTTAACCCCAACCCCTGATGATTTTAACCAAGTCGCCAACTATGTTCTTACCAAAAATGCCCAACTTTATAACCGTTTAGCATGACTCGCTACTTAACCCAATCAGAGATTTTACAACTCCATTCCTTACTCATTCAACAATCAGGAGGAATGGAAGGAATCAGAGATAAAGGCAGTTTAGAATCAGCGCACCGCTATGCGGATCTCTTCGAGATCGCACAACCTAAAATGACCTTTGGAGGGGAAGATTTATATCCTAGCATTATCGAAAAAGCAAGTGCATTAGGATTTTCTTTAATTATGAATCATCCCTTTATCGATGGTAATAAAGGGAGCATCCCATTTTGGCAAATAGATGAAGAGTATGGCTCATAGTTTCGCGATTAATAACCGTGAAATAAAATGACAATGTTTATCTCACTCACAAAAAACTGACATAATGAAGGTGTAGAAATTTAGATTTTCTGATTATGACTCCATTGGAACGAAAAGAACTTGAAGCTTGTTTAAAAAGAGCGAGTGAAATACTCTATAATAATACCGATTCCTCATCTTTAGACACACTTGAAGGGATTGAAATAGCTGTTAGAGAGCAAGTTTTAGAGAATGTTAGTCCACAGATAGCCCGTCTTGGTGCGCGTTCCCTTGCGCCGTAAGACGGCGCGGGGTCGCACCGCTTTTTTTATCGAAACAAAAACCAAAACAACAAAGGGGAAAAAACGCAAAATAAAAAGTTGCGCCGGCAATTTAAAGATTACGAAAAAGCAGGCGAATTTGTTGGGAATTGAGTCCTATACTCGCCATAGTCCTCTTTTAGAAAAGTGCTGTTTAAACCGCGTCCATCTTGAAA
>DLXW01000049.1 GCA_003448685.1 Cyanothece sp. UBA12306 | reverse complement strand
TGCTGACTGTGGAGGTATCTGGACGGGGATATATAAATGGCAACATTTCTATATCTAGAAAAGACCGATGAAGCAGTAACTTCCTATCGTGAGGTAGGGAAGCCCGCGCTGTACCTACTGGATCAGCGTCGGGGGGAGTGTCACTTGGTTGCTAATCATTGCCCACCTTGATTTAAAATTCAGGACATTAACTAATATTACAAACGACAGAAGTACCTGCTGCATCAAGTTCTTGGCAAATAAACTTTTTGATAGCTTGAAGTACCTTTAAACCGCCATTAACTAGCCATGGCGCGGTATCATCACTAGCTTCAACTGCATAGGCACAATCAGCCCTGATAGTCCATTCTGAAGCTTTCGATGCTGTTTCTTCGTCAATTCCCCGAGAAATTAGTTGTGATGTTAGCCATTCTCGACAAAGACTGGTGAGATAAATTACCCTAATATTACAATGGGATACATATTTTTCTTGGGGTATTCCAAAAGATAAGATTCCTACTGTAAGATAGAGAAATTCGCGAGATACTTGATCAAGATTTTTCTGATTAAGTTCTACTGTAAAATCAACTAAGGAAATGTCACAGGTTTCATCTTGACATCGGGCATTAACATTAGCATCAATGACAGAAATAGCCTTTTCTATTAAGTCTTTGACATCATCATAGTTAGCAGGCAACTCATCAAAAAAGGTAAAAGCCTTTTCCAGCACCTGGGCAATAATATCTCTGGGAAGCTCAACAAAACTGATCATTATGTTTTGAGTTAATTTTCAAATTAACTGCAATCATTACTATTAATTAGGATAGCATAGATCTTTTAGTCTGTTACACAGAAGCAAGCATATGTGAGTAAATTGTATTAATTATTAACTTGATTGACTCTTCTCGATTAGCTGTGATTAAATAATAATATAAAAATTAATATTTCTAGCTCTAAAAAAGACTAATTGTAAAGTTAAAAGAATAGGCGAATCTGGTGAAATCTTGGTGATTCTGCGCTAACCCAGAAAAATCAGTTAAAGTAGTAAGTATTAGCTAAACGAACGCGCTTAAAGTTTAAGTATTATGGCATCTTCAACCCTTGCAGTGAGAGAACTTCCCCTATTTCCTTTACCTGAAGTCGTTTTATTTCCAGGTCGTCCCCTTCCTCTGCATATCTTTGAATTCCGTTATCGGATGATGATGAATACCATATTAGAGAATGATCGCCGTTTTGGTGTCCTGATGATTAATCCTCTCGATGGTGAAATTGCCAAAGTCGGTTGCTGTGCGGAAATAATCCGATTTCAAAGATTGCCCGACGATCGCATGAAGGTTTTGACCTTGGGCCAGCAAAGGTTTCGTGTACTTGAATATGTTAGGGAAAAACCCTATCGAGTAGGGTTGGTAGAATGGATCGAGGACAAATCCCCATCAGAAGATCTTCGACCCTTAGCACAAGAAGTAGAACAATTACTACGAGATGTGGTTCGTTTGTCAGGGAAATTAACGGAGCAAAAAATTGAATTACCCGAAGATTTACCCGATCTTCCCCTACAATTATCCTATTGGGTTGCTGGAAATCTCTATGGTGTAGCCCCAGAACAACAAACCTTACTAGAAATGGTCGACACAGTAGCTCGTTTACAACGCGAGTCAGAGATCCTAACTTCTACCCGTAACCATCTAGCAGCAAGAACTGCTCTCAAAGATATTCTAAATTAAATTACAGTTGGTCAAGATCTTTCCCATTGAGCAGTAAAACTTGATAACTACCAAAAATCTTGAGAACTTCAGTATGACTCTTTAATTCAGTCAGTGCTTCTTCAATGGGATTATGCTCTGATTTGACTTCGAGATCGATAAAAAAGACATATTCTCCAAGGGATCTCTTAGTAGGACGTGATTCAATGCGACTTAAATTAATCCCCCGTTTAGCAAACACTTGTAGAGGTTGAACTAAAGCACCAGGGACATTTTCTGGTACACTAAACCCGATGGAAATACGCTCTCCTTTCACTTGATTTGGGGTTAAACCCAAAACCCAAAACCTAGTACAATTATCGGGATAATCATTGATATTAGTGGCTAGAATCGGTAAATTGTACAATTTGGAAGCCCGAGGAGAAGCGATCGCTGCTGATGTGGGAGTCAAATTGATTTCATGTAAAGCTTCTGTAGTAGAATTGGTAGGAATTAGGACTACAGAAGACAAATTTTCCTCTAACCAAGACTGACATTGAGCCAAAGCTTGGGGATGGGAATAGACTGTTTTAATGCCTTTGAGAGAAGTTCCACGGGATAATAAGACGTGGGATATGGGTAAAACTAATTCCTGTTGGATTTTTAGCCCTTCTAGTTTCCATAAACTATCGAGGGTCATGGTAACACTTCCCTCTGTAGAATTTTCTACTGGAACCACGGCTTGTTGAGTTTCTTCAAGAGCTACAGACTCTAAGCTTTGAGCAATACTAGGACAGGTACATAATAAAGCTATTTCGCCCTTTTCTTTGTTTAACCAACGTCTATAGGCTAAAGCTGCTGTCTCTGTATTAGTCCCTGTTGGACCAAGGTGAGCAATGGAAATGGACATAAGTAATTATTCAAGTCTTTGATTTAGCTAATTTTTGAGATAAAAATAAATTCAATCAATAAATTTGCTCTTTTGTCAAGATTATCCTTATAAATCTTAATTTTTGGGCAAACCCTTGGCTTAATTATCAACTTAGGGGTATGATTACCGAATTACACTTAATGATTATTTAAGATTTGTAAATTAAAATTAAGTAAAAAAAATAAATTGCTGATCTAGTTATCTATGGATGTTCGTTTTACTGCTTCTGAATCACTCTTGATCGCTGTTGAGGATAGTCAAGTTCCCATCAAACATTATCTGCGACAACCCCACAGATTAGTTTATGCGATCGCCGATCCTAAATTAATGGAACCGCTTTCCGATTGTTTATTTCGGTTAAAAATGCGTTCCCTGAACTTTATGAATATTTATCACCTTCAACCCACCGTTACTTTAAATGTTTGGAGTGATAGTCAAGGCAGAGTGTATTTAAGATCCCAAGATTGCGAAATACGAGGAATTGACTATATTAATCAACGTTTTTCTTTAAAGCTGAGGGGAAAACTTACCCCACAAGAAAACCAAAATAAAACCTATCTTCAGGGACAAGCTAATTTAGAAGTTAAAGTAACTTTACCTCCCCCTTTATGGCTCACCCCTAAATCCTTACTAGAAGTTAGCGGCAATGGGCTACTAAAAAGTGTTTTATCCCGAATTAAACAGCGACTTTTAAGTCAACTATTACAAGATTATTATCAGTGGTCTTCTCATGAAGTCAGAAGTCAGAAATCAGAAGTCAGAAGAGTTTTTTGTAACTAACTTTAAAAATTAACAATTAAGGGATAGACGGCAAGGACGAAAAGAAAGACGATGCTGAGGGGATGGTCCGGATTTTTCTAAAGCCTCTCGGTGTTTTTTGGTTCCATATCCTTTATTATTAGCCAGATCGTATTGAGGGTATTTAGCATCAAGGCGGATCATCAATTGATCTCGCCAAACCTTGGCTAAAATACTTGCTGCTCCAATTATAGGGGACAAGTTATCCCCCCCGATCATGGGTTGTTGAGGAATCATCAAGCCAGGGATTTTTTTGTTTCCATCCACTAAACAAATCTTTGGTTCAACAGTTAAATGAAGTACAGCGCGTTTCATCGCTAAAAAAGAAGCTTGTAAAATATTAAGACGATCAATTTCACGAACAGAAGCATAACTAATATGATAAGCTGTAGCCAATTCTTTAATTTCTGCCGCTAATTTCAGACGTTTTTTAGCCGAAAGCTTTTTACTATCTTTAACCCCTATTTCTTGAAGATAAGAAGTAGAAGATAGGGGGAAGACAACCACAGCCGCTACTACCGGACCAAATAAAGTTCCCCTTCCCACCTCATCAACACCAGCAATCAAGGTTTCTGGTTTCATTAAATCAAACTCAGATTTCATTTTAGACAAGAAAAATGTTAATTTTCTAATTAAAAACTGTTTATTCTTCAAACATACTACTGAGACGTTCAACCTCACTTTGGGCAGTATACATGGGACTTCCCGCTAAAATACCTGTCACATTACGGAAAGGTTTACCAATGTGCATTCCTTTATTATCGATCGAGAACTCTCGAATATCTTTGTCGTGCATAGAACCCCGCATTTTTAAGACAGTAATTCCCCGTCGCATTTCCCCATACATTTCTACATAACGGAGTAAAATAATTGAATCGGTGATCGTGGAAATATGGGCTTCGGTAATAGAAGATCCTCCCAACAAAGTAGGAGTTGTTGAAGTAAATAATCCGCCCACTTCCTGTTGTTTAATAAACGAAGTTAAGCCAATAATAAACTCTCTAAATCCTTTGAGAGTAGAAACTCTTTCCAAAGCAGAAAGACTATCCACCGCCACCCGATTAGGTTTGAAATCTTTAATAATTTCCTTCATCATGATCAGATGATTTTCTAACCCTGTGGTTTCAGGATAGCGACAGACTACCTTTAATTTTCCTTCCTGTTCCATTTTCTCAAAATCAACTCCCCAACCCGTAGCATTGCGGAATAATTGTTCACGACTTTCTTCAAAAGCAAAGACTAAACACCGTTCATTATTAAGCACCCCTCCGGCCATAAATTCGGTCACCATCAAGGTTTTACCCGTTCCTGTTGCTCCTGAAACTAGAATAATAGAATCCCGAAAAAAGCCGCCGCCGCACATTCGATCTAACTCTTCACTACCAGAAGTAATGCGAATATTAGAGGATTTCTGTTCAAGTTCAATGGCTGAAAGCGGAATAATAACTACTCCTCGCTTAGGAATAATAGTAAAAGGATATTCTCCCTTTTGATGATCTGTCCCTCTGTATTTCAGAATTTCAATGGTACGACGGCGTTTTTCATCGGCTAGAACATTACGTAAAATCACCACATTATCCGCCACAAATTCTTCCACTCCGTAGCGACTAATATCTCCATATTCCTGGGTTCTTTCTGCCGTCATAATAGCAGTTACTCCTAACTCCCTTAAGGCAGAAGCGAGACGGAATAAATCGCTACGAACCTGGGCTGTATCGGTTAAATGGCTAAAAATTGCCCCCAAAGAGTCTAGAGAAACCCTTGTTGCCCCATATTTAGTGATAGCAAATTCAATACGAGCAATCAAAGCCCCTAAATCATAATCTCCTGTTACCATAGGACGTTCTCCTGGTTGGGGAGAAGCATCAACAAAAGCCCATTTTCTTTCTTCTTCCCATTTAGCAATATTCCAACCAAAACCCCCCATATTTTTACGTAGAGTTTTAGGAGGTTCTTCAAAAGTGACAAATACCCCGTTTTCTCCCCTTTTAATTCCTTCAGCTAGAAATTGACAAGCAAAAACAGTTTTAGAACTTCCTGCTGTTCCTGCTATCAGGGTAGCACGGCCTTTGGGTAGTCCCCCAACCGATAAAAAGTCAAAGCCTGGAATGGCTGTTTCTAATTTTTCAATAGATTCAATATATTCTTGTTCGTTTTCTTGACTCATCAGTAATTGTTGATTTTGAGTTGTTTAAGGACTAATTATCGATTATTTAGATGATTTTGACTATACATCTCAATAATATGGCGGCGTTCAAACGTAAAGATTACCATTTCAAATTGGCACATCAAAACTGAGGATCTCTAATTATCCCACTTTTGATTAATCAGATCTAATCCTAACAAGACTTTGTGAGTATTGGACATATCCCCAATAATACGCTGTAGAGGAGGAGGTAACTCTTTAATTAGGGTTGGTGTCACTAAAATTTTTTCTTGTTCTGCTTTTTGGGGTTCTTCAATGACATCAATAATTTCAACGTTATACTGATCATGTAGTTCTTCCTGACAGATGCGCAATAAGTTAGAGATCGCTCGTTGAGAGTTGATAGTATTGCCCGCGATATACAATTTCAGCAAATATTTACTCATAATCTTTAAGCTTGTTGCGATGAGACGATAAATGAATATTACTTAAGCCAATGTAGTATTTTCGGTAAAATGAAGCTAAATATCCCATTAATTCCAAAACCATCATCCTTCCCTCTGAGATATAGGCTTGAGCTTTAGCTAAGGGAATATCCTGGTTTTTGTCTTTTAAAATTGTAGTATGAATTTCAATGATATCCCTGGGACTCGCTTTGACAAAACCTAATTTATCTCCTAGTATTCTCAATTGATCTGAAAGATGATGATCTACTTTAAAAGCTCTTTGTTCTAGGGCTAGGTCTAGTAAATTAGAGTAGTTGCGGCAAAATTCCTGAAAAATATCCGGTAGGCTCTCTTTTAAAGTATCTGCTCCGAACATTCGCGCTGTAATCTTGGTAGTTTTGCCAAAATCGACTAAAGATTCTAAGTCGGCAAATTCTCTAGCTTGTTGTAATTCCTGCTGTTTTTGGGCTAAGTTCTGGCGATATTGCTGACGTTCGAGGGATAAACGGATTTCATACACTAGCAAATTACTGTCTAAGGTTTGCAGTTGTAAGTAACCATCGGCCCCCAATTGAAAAGATTGTACGATCAATGTTTCATCTTCCCGCTTAGTTTCGACAATGATGGGAATATTAGGCCATTTTTCGCGAATTTTAATCAGACTATTAACTCCTTGACTATCAGGTAAACTAAAATTTAGCAAAATGACATCAAAAGCATTTTCTTCTAAAGCAGCTAATCCTTCTTCTAGATGAGATGTGCAAGTTAAGGGAAAAGTCAAGCCTTCAGCCACAGAACAATCTTGAGCATCCGATAGTAATCTCTGTAATAAATTAACGTTATCTAATTTATCTTCTATTAAGAGGATTTTGCACAGAGCATTAGTCATTTATTACCTAACATTTTTGTAAGGGAGAAAAAGTAGCTAATAGCGAAATTTACCCTATCTTATCATGTTCAAAGGGAATATTTGTAATTATTTAGCTACATTTTCCGATTCAATACTATAAACTGAATCGACTAAATTTTAGAAGGACTCAACCCTTTAAACTGTCGCCAATATGGTAAACTGAGTCAACCATGAAAAGGTAATTAACCATATCAAAAAAATCAATTGCTACCTAATTAAGTAAATTCTGTACCTTGAAAACTGAAGATATAGACTCCTATTCCATATTTTTAGTGATTTTACTCAAAATTAGGCAAAATCCTCCTAGGAACCAAACAAATAACATTTAACTCAAGCAAATCTTACCATTTTGGGTAACGCCGTAGATGCAATAGGAAAATCCAACTTGTCTAGTAAGACAATCTTCCGATTTGCAATTGGGAGACTCTCAAGATAATATTCTATCTTAAGTAAATGCAAAAAGAAAACTTCAGCTAAACCAAAGGTTAATACTGAGATCAATTTTTGCTCCTAAATAACCCTACTTAAGGGAGACATTGTGTATGATCAATGTTAAAATCGAACTGGTAAGTCGAACAAACAGTCTAATATTACGAAAAGTAAGTGAAAAAGACCTTTAATCGGCTAATATGTTTGAGTACGGTAAGACATACCGGATTTTAGGCTTAGGTTAAAACCGTAAGAAGCATTAGCATTGATGTTAAATAGCGGATTTGCGGTAACCCAAGAATCTCTCTTTTTAAGTTTTTTTAGCTATGAAAGATGAGAATGTCAAAGTGTTCACAACACAGACTGAGAATAACTCAGAAAATGACGACCAACACCTGAATCAACAGGGTGAGAGGAGATATGATTAGAATCAACTGATCAGCCTGGGAATCATAATAAAGAAACCGGATTAACAATTTAGTTTTGTATTTTAGAGGGAAGCTATGACCACTGAGATAGACCGCGTGGTTTTAATTGGGGTTGCCGGAGATTCCGGTTGCGGGAAATCAACTTTTTTACGTCGTTTAATTGATTTATTTGGTGAAGAGTTTATGACGGTCATCTGCTTAGATGACTACCATAGCCTTGATCGCCAAGGAAGAAAAAAGGCTGGAGTCACGGCCTTAGATCCCAAAGCCAATAATTTTGACCTTATGTATGAGCAAATTAAAGCTCTCAAATCAGGTCAGTCCATCGACAAACCCATTTACAACCACGAAACCGGATTGATTGACCCTCCTGAAAGGGTTGAACCTAATAAGGTAATTGTTATTGAAGGGTTACATCCTCTCTACGATGAACGGGTTCGCTCTTTAATAGATTTCAGTGTTTATCTTGATATTAGCGACGAAGTTAAAATAAACTGGAAAATTCAGCGCGATATGGCTGAACGGGGTCACACTTATGAAGATGTATTAGCCTCAATTAACGCCAGAAAACCTGATTTTACCGCTTATATTGAACCTCAGAAACAACACGCTGATGTTGTGATCCAAGTATTACCTACCCAACTAATCGAAGATCACGAGAGTAAGTTATTACGGGTACGCTTAATTGAAAAAGAAGGTATTTCCCATTTTGAACCAGCCTATCTGTTTGATGAAGGTTCTACCATTGATTGGCGGCCTTGTGGACGTAAACTGACTTGTGCTTATCCAGGAATTAAAATGTACTACGGACCTGATAACTTTATGGGTAATGAGGTCTCTATTCTCGAAGTCGATGGTCAATTCGATAATCTTGAGGAAATGATTTACATTGAAAGCCATCTGAGCAAAACTGGAACCAAGTATTATGGCGAAATGACTGAATTATTGCTTCAACACAAAGATTACCCAGGTTCTAATAACGGAACTGGATTATTCCAAGTTTTAGTGGGTTTAAAAATGAGAGAAACCTACGAAAAAATAACTTCTACTGCAAAGGTTGCTGTTTCTGCATAACTTAACCAAGATTAGATAGTTTTAAACTTTCCCCTGTTAGTGCTTTTAACCGAGTCTAACGGGGGATTTTTGAATATATTAGTTATAGCGATTGCCAAGGTGGTTAGCAATACTGCGTAGGTTTTGGATTTTGACTTTTTGGTACGGTAAGCAGGGGACTTCGGAGAACGGAGCTTCGGAGAGGGATTTTCCGTTTTCTCCCCCGCTCCGGTGCTCCGGTGCTCCCCGGCAGTCACAACGAGGGTTTTTGGCTTAACCGAGCAGTATTGAGGTGGTTAGGACAGAACTTTTATCTTAAACCCTTGTACAAAGCGAGTTTTACTTGGAGACTTCTGACTTCTGCTATAACTCCATTATCCGACATAAATGGCATTAGTATTCAAATCAAAGTTATTCACTCCTTCAAGAAGACCAATTAGTTGATTTTCTCCAGAGTTATTGAAGTAAATTTCTAATCCTTTTTGGTTTGAACTTAAGACATAATCACTCGATTGTCCGTTGAGTTTTAGTTGATCGATATTAACTTCAAAATCTTTAACTGTATCTCGAAATAGAGCCAATTAGCGATGACGAAAAAAGCAAAAAGTCCGACTTCAACCTAGAAGGTTATACTTGGAAAGAGCAAATAGTCAGTTATGGTGGAATTAAGCAAATATGGCTCAAGGCTCCGCTTGTACCGATTTAGGGGTCCCGGAGGGAGGAAATTTCCTCCTGCGGAGTGCCCTGTGCCCCCTGCCGTTAACGTGGCAGAAGCCTCGGT
>DLXW01000309.1 GCA_003448685.1 Cyanothece sp. UBA12306 | reverse complement strand
TGCTTAATTCTCCCCACACTCCTTAGAAAACGAAGACTAATTTTAGTTCCCAAGTTTTAGGAGATAGGGGAACAATTAAAATTTTACTAATAAATTCTCGAAAATAAAACCTCCGTTCTGCTTCTGATAAATCCCACCAAAATTGAGGTATAGTTACCGCTTTAGTAATGACTTTCAAATCTCCAGGAGGAAGTTGTTCAAGTTGAGTTCTAATTACGGCAATTTCTCCCTGTAATTTATAGTTTCTTAGTTGGGCTGTTTCCTCATCTAAAATGCCTTCTTGTTTTAAAATAGTTAATTGATCAATAATTTGGTTATTTTTTGCGATTTTTTCCTGTAAATTTATTTTAACTTCTTCTAGATTAGGTAGATTTAAATTAGCAACTGTGTCTGGTAAATCTTGACAGATTTTTTGAATAGTGCGCTCTAAAATTTCTTGATAAGATTTAGACTTACATCGAGGTTGTAAAGGACAATTTTTAGGCCGTAGATATAGATATTCTTGTTTATTATTTCGAGTTTTTACATGACTAACAATCATAGAAGATTGGCAACTTTCACAAACAACTAATCCAGCCAAAGAACGGGGCGCACTGGCTGTCCGTGGTGGTAACTTTTTATTGCGTCTTAATAAACGGTCAACTTGAGCGGCTTCTTGCCTTGATATAATCGGTGTATGGGTATCAGGAATTACCTCATGATTTTTATAAGCTAAATCTCCTCGATAGACTGGATTATTTAACCAACGATGACCTGTAGAAACTGAAATTTTTTTGCCATATTTTTTCTCTAAATAACGAACTGTTCTTCTTAAAGAACCAAATAACAAAAACTGTTCAAAAAAGTCTTTAACCACTGGAGCCGTACTGCGGTCAATTATATAACGATCTTTGCCTCTACGATATCCATAGGGGGCTTTTCCTGGAGGTGGTAAGAATTTAAGTCTGTTTTTTGCGTGTCCTTTCTGTAGTCGGTGACGATATTTATTAAGCTTAATTTCTTCAAAATTTTCAACTAAAATTTTGACCATTTCTAGGGATTTTTGGGAATTTATGTGAGAAGAATTATAGTTTTGTTCTGTAGCAATTATTTTGATTCCCAAAGCTTCTAATTTAGTCAAACAATCGACTACTTCCGCAAAATTGTCCCCCAATTCATCTAAACGACGAATTAATAAATAATCTGGAGAAGATTCAGTACATTCCTTTAAGAGAATTTGTAATTGTTGCCGTTGACCTAAATCTTGATAAATTTTATCGACTTCCAACCCCCAAATTGAGCTATCTGGAGATGATTCTAGAAGGGGATCACTATAAAGATAGGCAATAATTTTCATCAATTCTTGATCATTAACAATAACAATAACTAGGATCTTTTTTGATTAGAATTGGGAGGTTTATTCGCGTTTGATGGTTGGGGGCGTGTGGGAGAATTATTATATAATTGCTGACGGCCATTACGAACAACAGCCAACATCTGAGCTAGTTCTTGTTCTAATTGGGTTAAAACTCCATCAGCATATTTATCAGCGTCCTCCTGGAGTTTTTGGGATTCTGCCAGAGTTTTTTGACGAAATTGTTGAATTTCACCATTGGTAACTTGGCGAAGTTGTTCGATTTCAGCCATAGTTTGGTCTTGAATTGTTTGACATTCTTGATTAACTTGTTGTCTTATTTGATGAGCTTCTTGTTGTGCTTGTTGAATAATACCTGTTTCATCTAAAATTTGGGCAGCTTTCTGATTTGCTGATTGTATTATTCGCTGTGCATAAGCTTCAGCTTCTGCTAGGATGTCTTGTTCTTGTTCAAGAACTGCTAGAGCTTTTCTAATAGACTCAGGAATTGTTTCTCCGATCAGATCAAGTTGATCGAGCAACTTTCCTTCATCAATCATAGTCCATCTAGTTAAGGGAATATGAAAGCTCTCATAAATCATTTCTTGAAGATGAGCAAGTTCTTGTTGAATATCAAAATCAACCCCTTGACGCTCCATATTTGGAGTTTTTTGATGGTTGACCGGCTCATTGCGGGAGGATGAATTTCGGCGTACCATAGATATTAGTTTAGTAGAGTATGAGAAAGTATCAATTACTAATGAGATTTACTGTAATATAGACAGAGATCTTTAGCTACATTTTTGGGAACCAGATGAGAGATTTCTCCGCCGAACTGAGCAATTTCTTTGACGGTACTACTACTCAAGAAGCTATATTCTGTGGTCGTAGCGAGAAAAACCGTTTCGATTTTTCCTGAGAGAGTTTTATTGGTGTGAGCCATCTGGAGTTCTTTCTCGAAATCCGATAAAACCCTCAATCCCCTTAGTAAAACACCTGCTTTGTGTAATTTAGCATAGTCTACTGTCAACCCAGTAAAGCTATCAACTTTCACATTAGTTAAATGTTGGGTGCACTGACGAATTTGTTCAAGTCGTTTTTCTACTGAAAATAACGGTTTTTTGTTGGTGTTACACAAAACAGCAACAATTACACAATCAAATAATTTTTGCCCTCGTTCAATGATATCAAGATGGCCAAGGGTAATGGGATCAAAACTACCTGGATAAATGGCAATCACAATGGTTATTCGTCGCAGTAGATTTTATTACATAGTTATTATTCTCTGTTGCTGGATTTAGAGCAAGTGTTACAAAAGTTAGCTACAAGGTGGGAAGTTCAGCGCTAGCGGTTGACTACTCCCGAGCGATCTCCGATTTTTCGGTCACAGAAGGAGGAACCAATACTCCCAAAGCTTGAGGAATTACCCTAAAAGTAGCAGGAGTTCCGGTGGTAATTTCTCCATCGGTATTGATGGGATAGGACTTGCGGGTATAAACTTCCATCCATTCTCCTTCAAGGGTTCGTACCCATGGTAATACTCCATGTTGTCCATGGGGAAGTCTCCACAAAAGGGGGAAAATTTGCCACCAGTGTTTCAGTTCCAAACTATAAAGGTCTAACCTTTGATCATCAATAGTTGCATCTTTAGCCACAGCCATTCCCCCCCCGTAAAAGCGTCCATTACCCACAGCAATCTGAATAGTTTTAACCTTAATCGATTGCCCATTGACACTAATTTGAGCAGGGAAAGAACGAGTTTGACTAATAACCTGTAAAGCTGTAAAAGCATAGGCCAAAATACCCCAGCGGCGTTTAGCTCCTTTGGATAATTTAGTGGTAATCTCCACACTCAACCCTAAACTAGCCACATTAAAGAAGTATTTCCCATTGACCCAACCAAGATCAATATATTTGATCTGACCATTGGCTATTACCCGACAAGCTTGAGGAATCGCGAGGGGAATTTTGAGGGTACGAGCAAGATCATTAGCAGTTCCCAAGGGTAAAATTCCTAAAGGCAGTCCCATTTCTACTAAACTGTCAACTACCCAATTAAGAGTTCCATCTCCTCCACCGACAATAACTAAATCTACATTAGCCCCTTTTTGACGAACCAGTTCGGGTAGATGTTCAGGACTCTTAATGGGAACGGTAATTAATTCAAAACCTAGTTCATTCAAAATATCTACCGCTTGGGCAAACTTAGTTTGACCTTGGCGGGAATGGCGATTGACTAAAAGTAATGCCTGTTTTGTCATTATTCTGGGACTAGACTTAGTATTGACACTCCCACCGTTAATTGCTATCGCAATATAACGGGGGATTCTTGATTCACAGAAACCCGCTTTTTAATACAAGTATTAACGAGTCTTACAGTTTCTCCACAAGCTTCAAATTCCGAATGCCCTTCGGTATTTGTTGACAGTATTCTTAATCCTTCTTGCCTTAAATTTTTCGCTGCATTTTCATCTCTATCATGATGTGTTTGGCATTCTGGACAAACCCAATCCCGAATACTTAGAGTTAATAAATCATTCTTGAAATTACAGCATGAACAAAGTTTTGTACTCGGATAAAATCTGTCAACTCGAATCAGTTTTCCCCCCTCTCTTTCTAGCTTGTAACTCAAGAAGTTTAGCAACATACCAAAACCAGCATCATGAATTGACTTGGCTAATTTTGTTCGAGCTAATCCTTTTAGACAAAGGTCTTCTGCTACAATGATTTGGTTTTCATCAACGAGCTTCCTTGAGAGTTTATGAAGAAAATCTGCTCGGGTATTAGTGATTTTTTCGTGAACTTTTGCCACTTCTTTAATGGCTTTTTTACAGTTCTTAGAACCTTTAACTCTTCGAGATAACTTTTGTTGCCTCCTTTTCAATCGTTTAGCATATTTTCTTATGGGTTTAATCGGGTCAACTTTGTCAGAATTCTCTCCATCAAAAACCGTTACTAGGCTTGATAAACCTAAGTCAATTCCTGAAATTTTAGGTTCTTTATTAACTGTTAAATCATCAGTCTCAAATAACAGGGAAGCAAAATATTTACCTGTAGTTGTCTGGGAAACCGTTACTGATTTAATTTTACCTTTAATCTTAATATCTCTGTAAATTTTGGCTTTAACAAAACCAATTTTCGGGAGTTTCAATTTATTATTTCTGATTGAACAACTCTCAGGATAACGAATTGATTGTTTTCGGCGTTTACTTTTAAACTTAGGAAAATTGGCTCTTTTTTCAAAGAAGTTATTAAAAGCGACTTCTAAATTTTTAAGGGACTGTTGTAAAGTCGCTGCCGTAGCTTCAGCTAACCATTCATAGTCAGAGTGCTTCTTGAGTTGGGTTAAGTCCTTTGCCATTTGGCAATAAGTCATCCCTTTCCCTGTTTCTAAATACTGATTATTTGTCTGATTTAGGTAGTAATTATAAACAAATCTAGCAGAGCCTAAGTTTTTAACTAAAGCTAGTTCTTGCTGTGGATTTGGATAAATTCTAATCTTCAAGACATCTAACATCAGTTTGACAAGTTGAACTCATGCTATGATTGTACTCGAAAATCCTCTTTTTAACAACTAAACTTTTTCTAAAAGGAAACGCTAGCGCGTTAGTTTTTTTTGTTGGCAAAAATTCATCTCCCGCTAATTTCTGTGGGTCTTTTTTTCGGGAGAAATTTAACGGGATTCCTCTTTTTGCACTTTCAAGATAGTTTATCCTTAATTGACTACCGATCCCTGACTTAGAACTTGATTTAATTTACCACTACGATAACCTTCTAGATCAAGGGTGACATAAATAAAACCAAACCTTTGAAATTGAGCCACCAATTCAGATAAATTGGCTTTGAGGACAAATTCTTTGATTTGGTGGGGAGGAAGCTCAATTTTAGCAGTATCACCCTCAGATCGAACCCTGAGATTGTTATAGCCTAACTTTTGTAAATAAACTTCTGCCCTTCCTACCCTTTGTAGTTTGCTCACAGTAATTTCTTCTCCGTAGGGAAAACGGGAACTTAAGCAAGGTTGGGCCGGTTTATTCCACCAAGGAAGTCCTAATTCTTGGGATAATTGACGGACTTCAGCTTTGGTGATGCCAACTTCTGCTAAAGGCGATCGCACTCCCCGTTCTTTAGCTGCTTGAATGCCTGGCCGATAATCTTGCAAGTCATCGGCGTTAACCCCATCTATCACATAAGGATACCCTCTGGCTAGGGCTAAGGGTTTAAGGGTGTTATGGAGTTCACTTTTACAGAAATAGCAACGATTGACGGGGTTACTGGTGTAATTGGGGTTGTTCATTTCATGAGTTTCTACCCACTCGTGAACAATACCAATGGTAGCTGCTTGAATTTTTGCATCTTCTAATTCTTCAGGTAATAAAGAGGGAGAAACTGCGGTGATCGCTAAAGCTTGATCACCTAAAACATCGTAAGCAATTTTAGCAACTAAGGTACTATCTACTCCTCCTGAATAAGCAATTAATGCCCTTTCCATTTTTGTAAAAAGGGTTTTCAATTGGGTTAGTTTTTGTTTAATCATAATTTATTGTTTGAGTATTTTCTGTTTCCTGGTTCTTGTTTTTTGGTTTGATAGGTAAATGAAGGGTGAAACAACTTCCTTTTCCTATTTCTGAGGTTAAAGTAAGATCCCCTCCATGAAGTTGAGCTAATTTTCTTGACAAAATTAATCCTAAACCTGTGCCTTTATGTTTACGACTTAAGTGATTTTGAATCTGTTGAAAAGCTTGAAATAGTTTTTCTTGATCATCTTTTTTAATACCGATTCCTGTATCAATAACACAAAAACTGAGAAGTTCTAGATTACTTTTGACTTTCAGAGTGACTGAACCTTTTTCTGTAAATTTAATGGCATTAGACAGTAAATTTAGTAAAATTTGTTTAATACGACGCTGATCTACCGTACAAAAATCCACATTACTTCCAATATCTACAATCAAGTCTAATCCTTGTTCTTTGGCCTTGGACTCAATCATAGAAATTGCTGACAAACATATATCTTCTACAGCAATAGTTTCTAAAAATATTTCTTCTTTTTGTGCTTCAATTTTAGATAAATCCAGAAAATCATTGACTAATGCTAATAAATCACTACTCACATGGCCCATGAGGTAGACACCAAAACTCAAGAGAGTAGCTAAAATAGAACTGGTAAAAACTCCAAAAACAATAGCTATTGCAGTTAATAGTGCTAGTTCTAAAAACAAATACAGTTGGGAAACTAATAAACTAACAACTGAAAATTTAATCTTAGACCAACTAATTAGGGCGAAATAGATTACGGTCATAATCACAACCATCGACCCTAAAACCCCAGATAATCCTAAATGCTTGCCAATAATTAATTCAGCGCGACTGATGGGTTTAGGAATCAAAACAAGAACAGTTCTTTTTTCAATTTCTTTATTAATTAATCCCGTACCGACAAAAATGGCAACAACAGCTCCCAAGAGGGACATAGCTGCTAACCCTAAATCTAGAATAATTTTAGCATCTGCACCGACGGAAATTTCTGGGAGTAAGCGTACAGCAAACACTAGAAGAATCGCGAAAAAAGCGATCACGTAAAGAATGCGATCGCGGATCACTTCTCTAAAGCCATTAGTAGCAATAACCCAGATTCTAGCTAAATTCATCTTGATGAAGGTCTGCTTATCTTAGTTTTTAATTCTAATCTTTTCCCATTTTAAACTATTAAGTGTCAAGAATATTGTTACCTAAATTTCCAAATGAAGCTTATCTGACCAACGTTGACGATAAACTTCATATAAAGCAATAGCCGAAGCTACTGAAGCATTTAAACTAGGAGTTTTTCCGGTTAAAGGAATAGAGAGCAATTGATCACAACATTTTTGAGTTAATAAACTTAACCCACTTCCCTCTGAACCAATAACTAAGCCGATCGCACCTCTAAGTTCCATATCATGTAAGAGCTTACCTCCCCCCGCAGTCAGACCATAAATCCAAAATCCAGCTTCTTTTAAGGTTTCTAAAGCTCGACTAAGATTGACCACCCTAGCTACAGGAAAAGATTCCAAAGCTCCTGTAGCCACTTTGGTTACAGTAGAAGTAATTCCCGTAGCGCGTCTTTGGGGGATGATTAACCCTTGAGTTCCTAAAGCTTCAGCAGTACGGATAATTGCCCCTAAATTGTGGGGATCAACAATACCATCAGCAATAACAATCACAGGTTCATCATTATTGGCTTTAGCTTTCTTGATTAAATCCTCTAACTCTTGATAAATATAGGGGGCAATTTGGGCGGCAATGCCTTGATGATTACCTCCATGAGTAATTTGACTTAAGCGTTGAAGATTGACTTCATCGATGACTGTTCCTTTAGATTTAGCCGTTTGGATTAGAGAATGAAAGCGAGAATCGTAGTGAAGTTTAGCGGTGATCCAAATGCGATTTAATTGGCGATTACTTTCTAGTGCAGCCAGTACAGAATGACAACCGTAAATTAGATCATTATTTTCCTCTTCTGTTGCAGCTGATTGTGTGACTGTAGATGTTTTTGCGGTAATGATCGGTGGTGAAGGTTTTCTCTTGTGAATATTTGGTTGGCCAGACTTACGCCGACTAGATGAGGAAACCCTGCGAGGTTTTTCAGTCATAAGTGTAGAAGTCCTATTTTAATTTTGAACAATTTTAAGTTTACGATATACAAAAGACCTTGACATCCTCCCCGCCGTGAAACGGGCGGGGATTACCCTAGAATAAGCTTAATTGTTTATATCTAAGAGTGGATAAATAATCAACAATTGATCGGTTACTGTTTTTTGTCAAAAATCAGTTTATTATCGAGAAAAATGCTAGGTTTTTGCAAAGATTTGTGATTGATTCGCCCTTTTATATTAATAAAAATTTTCAGCTAAATTTAACTTTTCTAATAATTGGTTTAAACGCATCTGATTGTTGAGATAAAGATAACCAATTAAAGTTTCTAAACTGGTGGCTTTTTGATAAACTTCTGGGGATAAACGCCGAGGTTTCCCAGTAGCCGCATTACGACCTCGCCGCACAATTTCCTTTTCAGTATCGGTTAAATAAGGTTTAAGTTTCTCTAACAAATCCGCTTGAGTCTCTGCTCGTACAAAAGATACTACTTGATTATGATAATCAACCAATCGCCGAGGGGGTAAGAGATAATAGGTACGAATATAGAGTTCGTAAACAGCATCACCTAAATAAGCTAAAAAAGCTGGAGATAACTGTCCAAGTAAGGAGCTTCTTTTCGCATCTAATCCGACACATTGAAGCATACCCCCAGGATCGGGCAAATTGATATTGATCAAAGGTTGGGAGGGATTTGAATCAGAATTAGATAAATTCACACCGTTAATGGGTTTATTTAACCCCAAGTCACAAAATAGTTAACCTCCAGGTAAGGTCAACTATTTTTTGGGTTTTTTAAGGGACTTTTCTGCGTTTTCTAACGAATCTTGTAGAGACAAGAACTTTTCTAAGCGAACTAACTTCACGGTTTGGGTTACTCTGGGGTTAGTAACCACTTGCAAGCTGCCGCCACATTCCTGAGCTTTTTTGACTAACTGGACTAAAGCCCCTAGTCCAGAACTATCGATAAAATCAATTTGAGACAGGACTAAAATAATATCTGCTGGCCCTTCACTTATATAATCACCAATAACCTTGCGCAGGGTCGGCTCAGAAAAAGCGTCTAAGAGGCCAGTTAGGCGAAATATTTGATAGTTTCCCTTGACTTCATGAGTTCCCCGCAAACTCACGGTCAGGTTGAGTTGATCAGGAATAGCTCCCTCCTTCAATAATTACTCGAGTTAATAAATCAATACTAGCTCATCGCTTGTTTTAAGGAAATGGGGTAGAGTGAAAATTTCTTTAAACTTGACAAGCAGTTTTAATTGTGTTATTATAATAATCGCTGGGAAAAAATGCTTAATTCTAGGCAATCTGTAGTTAACCAAACTACATAGACCAAATCTTTGTAGACTTTAAACACAAACAGCGACATGATCCCGTTTCAGAATTGGTTTTATAGCTTTTATTTTACCTGGCAACCATGGAGGTTCCGGTTAATTTAAGCTGAGTCGCTTTTTCAGGCTATCTAAAACCCCGGAACACTTACTTATAAGGTTCCGGGGTTTTTAACGTTTATCTCCCATTCAACAAACAAAGGAAGTTATCGCCATGTTCAACGCTAAACTCGCTTTAAAATCCCATCCCGAAGCAATTACCCCAGTTTCTTTAAATGATCGAATTATCTTTGGAAGTCAAGAAATCGTTATTATTGGTGGTCCGTGTGCAGTAGAAAGTTTAGAACAAATGGAAGCGGTTGCATCTCGTTTACGCCTAGCACCGGTTCAAGCATTGCGCGGAGGAGCTTTTAAACCAAGAACCTCTCCCTATTCTTTCCAAGGACTAGGACTCGAAGGACTGAAAATACTTTCAGATATTAAACGACGTTACTCAATACCCGTGGTAACTGAAGTGATGACTATAGAACAGATAGAGGCTGTGGCTCTCCATGCCGATATGCTACAAGTGGGTAGCCGTAATATGCAAAATTTTGATTTACTCAAAGCCTTAGGAAAAGTTAATAAACCCATCCTCCTCAAGCGTGGTTTGGCTGCTACCCTTGAGGAATTTATTTGTGCGGCAGAATATATCTTGGCTCAGGGAAATTCTCAGGTAGTTTTGTGTGAGCGAGGCATCCGTAGTTTTGATGACTATACCCGCAATGTTCTAGATTTAGGTGCAGTGGTGGCTCTTAAACAGCTTACCTGTTTACCTGTGATTGTTGATCCGTCCCATGCTGCTGGAAGAAGAGAATTAATTGCTCCCTTGGCTAAAGCAGCGATCGCAGCGGGAGCCGATGGTTTAATTATTGAATGCCATCCTCAACCAGAAAAATCGGTTTCTGATGCTGCGAAAGCTCTTTCCTTAGAAGAAATGGTGAATTTAGTCCATAATTTAGAACCAATCGCTCAAGCAGTTGGACGCTGTATCTTACCACCGATAGCTTCTTTGATGGCAGCTTGAATGGGAAGTGGGGAATGGAAAAAAATGAGACTTCGTTCTCTTTTTCCTCTTCCCTAATTCCCTAATTAATAGCCAAAAGATTGTGCTACTGAAATTTCCATCACACTTCCTGTTCCTGGGGGAGGATAAATGCGAATTTTGGCTAGTCCGGGCCATTGTTCCAAATAATCGGAAAAAGTCGCTAAATGGCGCAATATATGCCAATTAACTCCATTATTGGGGCAAATAATAATTAGAGTTAATCCCTTAAAATCATTAATTACATCCCATCCACATCGAGATAGCAGTTTTTGAGTTAGGCGATCGCAAGCGTCATAGAAGTATTTTTTTACTACTTCATCGAACTCCCATTGTAATTCACGGGATTGTTCTAAGGAAGGTAGATCGTCTGGT
>DLXW01000140.1 GCA_003448685.1 Cyanothece sp. UBA12306 | reverse complement strand
CAGTGGAAGCTACCGATAACGTGGCAGTAACAACCTATGCCATCGCTAGTGGCAATGAAAATAACTTCTTTGCTATCGATAACAATGGGAATTTAAGTCTAACTGCTGATGGTGTAGATACTGCCGCCAATGACTTTGAAACACTTCCTAATATCTTCACCCTGGGAATTACTGCTTCTGATGCGGCTGGCAATACCTCTGATATAACCAATGTTGCCATCAATGTCACCAATATTCCTGATGCTGACATCACTGATGGAGCAATTAACTTCAATGGCTCAGAAAATGGAGAGGGAAGTCTAATTTATGATACGACCAATCCTGATGATGATGATAATGACCCAGTGACTGCACAAGCTGATCAGGAAGCTTTAAGTCGCACTGATGCCTTATTCCATAACTTGGTGGGACTCTATCAAGTTATGGATGCCACAGGAGCCGTCCTTAATGAGGGGGGAGAGGAGATTGCTCCTGGAGAGAATGGTTACGCACAAGCTGCTTTGAACAATATTGTAGCCGATTTTCTGCTGCAATTGGGAGATGAAGGTGCAGAAGGTAGCAATACAACGGCTGAGAACTTCGGTGATGTGTTGTTGAATGGAGGACAATTATTTGCTCCATTTATTATCGCCAATGGCGGTGATTTAATCCCCGAGGGCGGAACTTTGCAAGATGGTGTTAATGCTTTCTTGGCTGAAAATCCCGAGAATATTGGGGCAACGGCTGAGAATTTCTTAACCCATCAAGTTGCTTATTTCAGCTTTGGGGCAGCTAACCCCGATGGGGCGGAACATTTACGCCAATTTGCGGCTAACACTTTCGGTTTTGAGGATTTACCGAGCATTGTCGATAGCAATGGAAATAACATCAGTGACAGTGATTTCAATGACGGTGTATTTCAGTTTACCTTCCTAGTTTAAGCTTTTTTTGGCGATAATTTGGATTGATTTAAGCTTCTTCGGTGGAGACATTGGGAGAAGTTTGATTTGATTGGGTTTGAGCCTTAATATTAGGAGTTTGGGGCGTTTCTAATGGGGTGATTTTAGATTTAATAACTTCATCAGAACTTAATAACTGTTTCACCTGAGTTAATAATGTCCCTAACTTTCCTTCATCGAGTAAGGAATTAATTAAGGAAATACCACTGGTAGTTAACAATAACTGGTTAATATCTCCTGTATTTGATGAGCCATCCCCATTACCATTATGACCATTCATGCCAGGAAAGGCATAAATTCGCGCATCTCCCAAGACCCCAGGTTGAGGGGCTAAGGATTTCATGATTTCTGGCAATTGGTCAGCTAATTCAGGCCAGATGGCTTTTAAGAGGTCAGCCGTCCGATTGGCATTACTGAGGGCATTTTCGGCTTCAATCAGAGCTTGTTTAGCCTCGGCTTCGGCTAATATTTTATAACGGTTAGCATCAGCGAGGATTTGAGTAGCTTGGGCTTCTAATTCGGCAGCTTGACGGGCAATTTCTGCTTGGCGACGGCGGCGGAAAACATCAATTTCTACCACATTATTATCAGAAATGCGTTTTTTCTCTGCTTCTTGTTCGGCGGCAATGCGGGCTAAAGTTTGTTCCCGTTCCGCTTTTTCTACTTCTTGGGCAGTGATGACGGCAGCTTCGGCTTGGGCGCGTTCGGCTTCGGTTTCAAATCGTTCTCTTTCTTTATTAGTAATGGCGATCGCCGCCTGTTGTTGAGCAATTTTTGATTCTTGTTCGACAGCAGCAACTTCGATTTGTGCCTGGAGTTGAGAGGTTTGGATCATTTTTTGGCGGGTAATTTCTGCTACTTCTGCCTCTTGTTTTTGTAGGGTTTGAGCAACTTTTAGTTGTTTATTTCGTTCTTCTAATTCAATATCAACGGCGATTTGTTTTTGTTGAATAGCTAACTTTTTCTGAATACTTTCTTCTTCTACTCCCTGTTCTTGAAGAATCTTATTTTTCTCTATTTTAGCCACTTCTTGGTCTTTGGTTTCTTGAATTTCTCGCTGCTGTTGGGCTTTAAAAAACTCAATATCCTTTTGTTGAGTTAAATTAGCATTTTCCTTGTCTTTAGCAATTTCAAGACTTTGCTTTTCTGCTTCTAGTTCTCGCTGTTCAATAGCTACTTGTGTTTCTAGTTCAACTTCCCGTTTTTGTTGGATAGATCGCTGAATAGTTTCAGTTCTCAGGCGCACTCCTTGGGCATCAAAAAAGTTATTTTCGTCATAGGTATCACTTTCTTCAATTTCTGAGATGGCAATGTTATTTAAGGTTAAGCCAACTTTTTTTAGATCTTGTTGAATTAGGTTTAAAACTGCTTCAGCAAAGCCTAATTTATCGGAGTCAATTTCGGCGATTTTTTTCTTTTTAGCTGCGGCACGAATGGCATCATCTGCCCGTTTTTCAATGGCATCTTTGATGTCATTTTCAGAAATTTTGCCCTGTTTTGATAATCGCGCTGCTGCGGCTAAAATATCTTTTTCTTCCTGGGCAATACAAATGTAAAAAGTTACCCGCATATTAGCCCGCAAATAATCTTGGGTACGTACTGCTAAATTAGCTGAACGAACCACATCAATAGAAATCTCACGTAAGGGAACCCTAGTAACTTCATGAAACCCTGGAATTACAATACAACCCCCATTTAAAATGACCATTTTACTCTTTTTAAAAATTCCCCCTGTTCTCACTAAAGCTTCATTATTAGGGGCAATTGTATAAAATCTAGTGTAAATCCAAATACTGAGTAAAAGTAAAAATAACAGTAGTCCAATACCACTAAGAATACCAATAAAAGGTAGTCCTCCACTTGCTCCACCCAGTTGGGCTAACTGAGGTGAACCTGGACTAATTGCTTGGGATAATAACTCTTTTTTGCCAGATTCTTTTCTATTTTGAACCAACTCTGTTACTGAAATTTTGGGCAATGATTGAATTAATTCAAGTTCAAGTTTAGAATTCATGATGTTACCTTTTTTAAAAATCTTGAGGATTTATTGCTCGATCTAACCATTTATCTTCATCGGAGCTATCTTTAGTAATAGCGATGTAATTATGGTCATGCTTTTCGATAATCAAAATACTTTGATTGTGATAGGGAATTACCTTAGCCCAATGGGGTAAACAGACACTGATAGTGACTAAATTCCCTGATGAATCATAAACATCAGCTTGTCCTATTTTTCCTTCAATTAAGTAGGGAATATTTTTAGAACTCACTGTACCGATACAGCCAATAAAACGTTCACTACTAACATCTTCTCCAAAGGAGGCAAACATCTGACCAATAGGAACGGATAAAATTCTTCCTGTTACTAAACTAATGCCTAAGGAAGTAATAAAAACTAAACCTCCTATTCCTAGCAGACGATAGGGTATAGTTCCTATTAAACTACCTACAATAATATTGAATATCAACCCTACCATACCCCAGGTACTAAAATCAATAGCTAGTAACATAATTAAAGGAACCTTTCCTACTCCAAACCAGCTTAAAATTTGCCAAGGATTAAACCCACTTTGCCCAGTATCTATTTCCACTTCAGCGTTAACATCAGCATCAAATTCTAAGACACCACTATCGACATCGAGATCAGTGTCAAGATCTCCACCTTCATCTCCCCCACCAGAAACAATGATCAGCATAAAGAAAATTACGCCGATCCCCAAAAGCATCCAATAGATTAGGTTAGCAGGATGAAAAAGCATAAACTATGGCAAATATTGATCAATGTTAAACTCGAACCTAGCTCAGAGAAATTGCTATTAAAGAATGAACAGCTTATTTCTAGCTTAGCTACAAAATAAGAAAAAAGATAAAATCTATGATAATTTTTAACTTTTTGTACTGAGGTTTTGATTTAACTAAATAGTAGGATAGAAATAGCGGGTTGAAATTAGGGAATAATCATGAACACAAGCAACGACATTCTGATCATTGGAGGGGGAATTATTGGGCTATCCATCGCCGTTGAACTCAAACTGCGAGGTGTGTCTGTCACTGTCCTCAACCGCAACTTTGCCCAGACTGCTAGTCAAGCGGCTGCGGGAATGTTAGCCCCCCACTCCGAAGGACTAACCCCAGGCCCGATGTTAGACTTATGTTTGAGATCGCGATCGCTATATCCTCAATGGATTCAAAAACTAGAAAATCTCACAGGCCTCGATTTAGGTTACAATCCCTGTGGTTTCCTCGCTCCTGTTTATGAGTTACCCTCCCGAGAATTAGACGATCGCCCCTCTTCTCAATGGTTAGATAAAACCGCCATCCGTCTCTATCAACCAGGGTTAGGGGATGATGTGGTAGGGGGATGGTGGCATCCCGAAGATGGACAAGTAGATAACCGTCAAGTGATCAAGGGTTTACGTCAAGCTGTGGAACAATTAGGGATAGATCTAAGAGAAGGCGTAACTGTGGAGACAATGCCCCAACAAAAGGGTAAAATAACCAGTGTTTTGACTTCTCAAGGTGAATTTCGCGCCCAAACCTATGTTATTGCTAATGGTTCTTGGACTAGCCAAATTTTGCCCCTACCCGTCCGTCCCATTAAAGGGCAAATGTTAGCCGTCAAGATGCCAGAACAGTCTGGAGAACCTTTTCCCCTGCAACGGGCCTTATTTGGTCCTAGTACCTATCTTGTTCCTCGACGCAATGGAAGATTAATTGTTGGGGCCACTGTCGAAGAGGTGGGATGGACTCCCCATAATACCCCCCAAGGAATTGAAAACTTGATTAAACGGGCAATTAGACTCTATCCGGCCATCGCAGATTGGCCCATAGAAGAGTTTTGGTGGGGTTATCGTCCGGGAACTCCAGATGAATTGCCGATTTTAGGGCAAAGTTCGGCTGATAATTTAATTTTAGCGACGGGACATTATCGCAACGGCATTTTACTAGCCCCTGTGACTGCTAATTTAATTGCAGATTTAATTATTAACCAACAGTCCGATCCCCTACTCGATGCTTTTCGCAGCGATCGCTTTTATACTCAACCTAGACCTAATCCTGTAATTATGACGGCTTTTAAGGGTATTCCGGCTAAACCACTGAATGGAACCAATGGATCAGTTACTTATCCCGAACTTACTCCTGTTAACTCCGACGAATTAATTATTGCTGGACAGAAATTTCGCTCACGGTTGATGACGGGAACGGGGAAATACCCCAATATTGCAAGTATGCAGGAAAGTGTGGCCGCCAGTGGTTGCCAAATTGTTACCGTTGCGGTGAGACGGGTACAAACTAAGGCCCCTGGCCATGAAGGATTGGCACAAGCCCTCGATTGGGGTAAAATTTGGATGTTGCCCAATACCGCAGGGTGTAAAACAGCAGAGGAAGCGATACGAGTTGCTAGGTTAGGTCGGGAAATGGCTAAACTATTGGGACAGGAAGCCAATAATTTCGTTAAATTGGAAGTAATCCCCGATTCTAAATATTTATTACCTGACCCCATTGGCACGTTACAAGCTGCGGAACAATTAGTTAAGGAAGGGTTCGCCGTACTGCCTTATATTAACGCTGATCCCCTCTTGGCTAAGCGTTTGGAAGAGGTAGGATGTGCCACGGTGATGCCTTTGGGTTCTCCTATCGGTTCAGGGCAAGGTATCCGTAATGAGGCCAATATTGCTATTATTGTCGAGGAAGCGAAGGTTCCGGTAGTGGTGGATGCGGGGATAGGAACCCCCAGCGAAGCAGCCCAGGCCATGGAATTAGGCGCTGATGCCGTATTGATTAATAGTGCGATCGCTTTGGCGCAAAATCCCCCTATTATGGCTAAAGCAATGGGAATGGCTACTGAAGCGGGACGTTTCGCTTATCTAGCAGGACGGATACCAGTTAAAGAGTACGCTAATGCCAGTTCTCCCTTAACCGGAACAGTCAACAATTATCAGTCAACAGTTGTTACTAAATAGTCAAAAACTATTGAGGAGAAAAATTGATTATGCTCAAATTATACGGCGGAAAACGCAGCAGGGCTTCTATTGTTCAATGGTATTTAGAAGAGTTGGGTGTACCCTACGAATTTGTACTATTAGATATGGAGAATGGGGAACATCGTCAACCGGAATTTATGTCGATTAATCCTATGGGAAAAGTTCCGGCGATCGTTGATGGTGATTTTACATTGTGGGAGTCGGGGGCAATTATACTTTATTTAGCAGAAAAACACGGACAATTACCCGATTCTCTCGAAGAAAAAAGTGTTTTTAGTCAATGGGTATTATTCGGTAATTCAACTTTAGCTACTGGGTTATTTGTCGAAGCGAGTCGTGAAAAAGATGCCCCAAAATTACTAACAGCATTAAATCAAATTTTTGCCAGTAAACCTTATCTTATGGGGGATAATTTGACTGTTGCTGATATAGCTGTGGGTTCAATATTGGCCTATGTTCCTATTATGCTTAAATTAGATTTAAGTCCTTATCCAGCAGTTTTAGATTACATAAAACGCATTAATGAACGTCCAGCTTTTCAAAAAACAATTGGCAAGAGATCTTAAAGAAGTCAGAAGTCAGAAGTCAGAAGTCAGAAGTCAGAAGTTAAATTGATAGGTGGGGACTTCTGAGGACATTTTGTTAATAATAATTATCGATTACAATTCGATTTATTGTTAGATCTTGCACCTTATCGGGTAAACTAAGTTTAGTCTAGTACAAATTTTTAAAGTTAAGTGTTTTTCCTCAAAATAGAAGCATTATGGTAGCTACACAATCAACAAGAATAGAAGATCTAAAATCTCGATGGCAAAAATTAGATTCTGATGCGAAAGAAATTGTAGTTGCTGATAATTTCATTCGTCCATTTTTAGAAGTTTTAGGATTCGATCAGTATAGCGAAATTTATCCACAGTTTCCAACAGGAAGAAATAATGCTATGGTGGATTTTGCTGCTCGAAAAAACACCCAAAATGATCAATTTATTACTACAAAAAAAGCTCCCCATCTTATTTTAGAAGTTAAAGGAAGAAATGTTAATATATCTGAAGGAAAAGCTCCGTATCGAGATCTAGTTAATCAGTTAAAACGATATTTACTTGATCCCAATTGTAAGACAGTTAAGTGGGGAATCATTAGCAATGGAGATCATATTCAACTATTTCGTAAACATGAAAAAGTGATTTATCCTGCTTCTCCTTGTATTAAGATTACCCAAGATAATCTTGAAGGAATTATTACCTTATTTAAACAACGAATTTCAAGGCTTATTCCCGCTTTAACGGTAGCTATTTACAATAATAAAGGAGGAGTAGGTAAAACTACAACAACCGTTAACTTAGCAGGTACTTTAACCAGATTAGGAAAAAAAGTTCTGGTGATTGATTTTGATTTTCAACAGCGAGACTTAACCACCTCTTTAGGATTAAGTTGTAATCAAGAGACGTTGTTTGAAGTTTTAAAAGAACCAAGAAATTCTATTCAAAAAACAATTGTTAAGTTTAGTCAGATTTTTCAAACTAAAACAGGAGAACAAAAATCACTTAGCTTTGATGTTATTCCAGCTTCAGATAATAAAAATTCAATTAGTGAATCTGAGATCGAGTTACGAAAATACTGTAATTTGCGAACCTTAAGTAAAGTTCTAGAACCCTTAAGATTTCAATATCATTATATCTTAATTGACACTCCTCCTAACAAGAATTTCTTTAGTGAAAGCGGAATTTATGCAGCAAATGTGGTGTTAATTCCTGCTAAACATAATAATCTTTTCTCTCTCAAGAATGCTGCGGTTGCAATTACTCAATTTATTCCAGAAATTCAGCAACAAAAAAAACAAGGAAATCCTATTGCTTTACCTATCTTTTTTAATGGTGAAACCATGACTGAAGCTCAAAAAAAACAAGCTAATGAAGCCATTAATCTTTTGATAAAAAATACTAAAAATCAAAATAAATTTGATTTAGAACCCTATTTTTATCCCCATTCCAAAAACTCTAAGATAACTGCGATTTGCAATCATGCTATTATAGCAAAAGCACCTTTTGTTAATAAACCTGCGGTTTATATTCATAAGACTATTTTTGAATCCTATAGTGCATTTGCTAGGGAGTATTTTCTACAATGAGTACCTTAACTGATATTGGTAATTTAATGTATCTCTATCTCGATAGTATTGATCCAGGGAAGGAAACTGATGCACCTCAATTTTTAATTCATGCAGCAGCTTCTATTCTTGCTAACAATGGAGGACATAATTGGGTTCCTGTGATTGTCAAAGAAACCTCAGAAGATCACTATCAAGTAATTGGTAACTCTTTTATTTATGAGGTAGTTAAAACAGCAGGGTTAGAGAGGGTTTGGTGTATCATTGCAGAAGCAAGTCCAGAAGCAGAAAGAATTAGTCAAGTCTTAGCAAGAGAAACCATACCTAAAATTAATCTTTGTACTGCTTCTAGAGATGATATTAAATATGGATTGGAATATCTTATAGAACAACCTAGAAGTCCCCTTAAAAGTATTAAGTCCTTAATAGTAGCTGATAAAATTGAGCAAGCTGATCGTCAGTATTGGAAAAATTTTGACCCTATAACTAAACTAAAATGTGGCATTACTAAAGGCAAAAAGCTAGATGCAATCAAACAGATATTTTGCCTAGAACCAATAGCAAAAGCTATCCCAGAACCAAGCAATAAAACAGAAATAATAGAAAAAATAAAACCAATAGAAATAATAAAAGAAGAGGTAAAAACCAACACAAAACCAACAAAAAATCTCAAGTTATTAACTGTGCAAGAGCTAAAAAATATGGCTAAAGCACGAGGATTATCTGGATATAGTAAACTCAAAAAAGCTGGCTTAATCAAATTATTGAGTTCTTAAAAATTTTCACATAAAAATATCATTAAATTCTCTGAAACTTGAAATTATTTAACAGAGGATACAATGAATTTTGCCTAATTACTTGTATTAGCTAACTGTTTAATAAAATCAGCCTCAATAATTAAAGGACTTTCAATTAATCCACGATTAACAAAACTAATTAAATCAGCAGAACATAAATTAGGTAAACAAATACTCCTAGTAATTTCTTGATAATTATTACCTTGTAAATGATGAAAAGTGATTAAATTATTTTCCCAAAACCAAACTTCTTTTACTCCCAAAATTTGATATTTTTTCAAATCAGTAATACCCCCACTAGAAAATACTACTTCAATAGCTAAATCTGGGAGATCTTTATCAGTATCAAAGGCAAAACTAACATCAGGTTCTTTTCCTGCCAATGGGGGATGTTTCAAAGTAGTAGAACCCAAAGGAAAATACAACACATTATATTTTCGGCAATAAGCTTTAACCAAATCACCAATAACCTCGGCAATGCGTTCGTGATTTTTACTTGGCGACACTAAAGTGATTACCCCATCCAAATAACTAACTCGATAACCTAAATATTCTTCAGAAATGAACTCTTCAAAATCTGACCAAGTCATTCCTGCCAAACTTAAAGTTTGATCTTGTTGACTATAGCGCTCTCTGAGTGCGAAAGCTTTGGCAGAGTCACCATCTATGGGTAAGGGGAGATTAATTAACATGAGTGATGTTTAGTTGCTAAAACCTAGAATTTAACTGAATAACAACTTATACTAACAACAAAATTATAACCGTAAAAATTATTAATTGAGCAGAAAAATTGGGTCTCAAACCTGGCTTTGTTAAAGCGCAAAGTTTTGGTGACATGGCTTAAATCCTCGTCACGAACACAACTTCTGTAGGGGCTTAATATTATAGCAACCGCCAGGG
>DLXW01000192.1 GCA_003448685.1 Cyanothece sp. UBA12306 | reverse complement strand
CAACCCCTAATTACAGATCCTAATGATCGAATACGCTATGCAGCTGTCAGTCAATTAGATCCTTTGGGAAAACAAGATTTAGACTTAGCGTTAAGTTTACTAAGAGATCGTCTCCTCAATGATTCAGAACTTGATGTTAAAGCTGCTGCTGCTGATGTTATTGGAGGACTTAAATTAAAAGATGCTTATGAAGATTTGCAGCAAGTCTACGAGCAAAGTTCCGACTGGGTACTACAAATGACTATTGTAGCTGCTTTAGGAGAATTAGGAGATCCTCGCGGATTTAACTTACTTCAAACTGCCTTAACTGCCAAAAATGGTTTAGTCAAAACTGCTGCTATAAGTGCATTGGGCGAATTGGGCAACCCTCAAGCTATTCCTTTGTTGATTTCTTTTATTGATGATGAGGACTGGCAAATTCGTTACCGACTTGCCCAAGCATTGGGACACTTGGGGGGTGAACAAGCTCAAATAACCCTAGAAAAATTAGCTCAAGATTCAGTAGAACAAGTAGCTCACGAAGCTAAACATCAATTGAATAAACTAACTTAATTTATCTAAGTGATTATTTAACAGCTTTACTGGTAGTCCCGCAAGTAAAAATTTTAGTTGATGCTCTTTATCTATTAAGCTTGTTAGTCTAGTTCATCAAGCTAATTTCTCGTAACTTAACACTAAATATACTACCCAAATTCTTACTATTTTGTCTCAAGCTTGAACAACAATTCTCACAAAAAAATAAAACAGGTAGATTTTTAAAAGATCCACCTGTTATTAGGAATACTGAGACAATAATTTTCGAGAAGATTCAATTATTTAACCAGTTTGGAAGAAGAGTTTGACTACTATTAAAGGTTATTTTTAGCTTCTAATTTAGCTAAACGACTTTTGAGGTCTTGATTTTCTTGTTGTAGTTTTTCCATTTCCTCCTGTAAATTTTTGATTCCTTGTTCTGAACCTAATTTTTTTTGTACTTTTTTAACCGCTTCTTCGGCTGATCTGCGGACTCTTCCATCAGGAGTTCTTTGGGCTAAATTTTGTAAAATACTAATTGCTTTTGGGGTTTCCATTTGTCCTAAAGCATTAGTTACAGCAACTTGAGTTAAGAAAAAATCTTCTAAAGAAATCGCTTCTAATTGTTCAATAATTTCCGTTAATTTAGCAGAATTTTGTCCAACCGAAACTGTTCCTAACGCGCGAATAGCAGCTAAGCGTAATGGTTGAGGTATTCCTAATTTTGTATACTGGGAAATAATGTCTACCGCAATAGCAGAAGTTTTGAGTTGACTTAACCCACCAATAGCACCGGAACGTACCACTTCATTCCATCCTGAGCGAGTTGATAAAATCTGTTTTAGGATCTCGATCACTTCTTCTTCTTTGTCTTTTAAATTACCTGATAATATTGTTGCTATACTTCGAGCATTGGCAGCTTCTACATAATAGCTTGGATCTCCTTCTTCTAGGTGAGATTTGAGGGTACTGTAGCTAGAAATAGTTTTAATTTCTTTTAAACTTTCAATTACTGCTCGACGTACCTTTGCATCATCATCATTCAAACCTTTGATTAAAGCATCTCCTGCTTGATGAAGCTTGATTTTTCCTAACTGTTTAGCTGCTTCGACTCGCACTCCCCAAAAGGGATCTTGAGTTAAACTTTCTGTCAATATTTCAATTGCTTCCATTCCTCCTTTTTTGCCAATAGCAATAGCAGCATAAACTCGAGAAACAGGATCTATATCGTATTTTAGTTGAGCTTTTAATTCTGCTATAGGATAGTCTAATTCAACTGTTTTTAGGAAGTTATTCCCCAGATCAAAACTAATAAAATCAGGTTTTTTACTTAAAGGCAAATAAAAACTCTGTTGCTTTTTATTAAAGCGCAAAGTAACAATTTTGCAATTATTATTATCGTTAATATAATTAAAGGAGATCGGTATTTTTAGATCAAATAAATACTCTTGATTACCATTATTTGTATCTTTTACTTGCTTTTGAGTTACCGTTAATTTTGCCAAGTTATTATCACTATCCCAAAGATATGACACTTGATAATCTGGATGGCCTCCTCGGAAAACATATTGATCAAAAAGAAATAATAGATTATAACCTGTAGATTTTTCTATTGCCCTTAATAAATCAATAGTTTCGACGGTTTTATGGGCATTATCCTGAACAAAAGTATGAATTGTCTGATTAAATAATTCATCCCCTAGAATGCCGCGAATCATGTGATAAACACAGGCACCTTTTTCATACAAATGACGATCATAAAGTTCGATTGCTTCTCTGTAAATATTAGTAACAATAGGACGACGATAACGGGAAGAATCTTCTTCTAGATAACTCCTAGCTTCACCTAATAAGTAGTAAGATGCGTCGTCTTTTCCATATTCATTTTCTACCCATAAAACTTCAGAATAAGAAGCCATTCCTTCTTTGATCCAAGCATGAGACCAATGCTTAATTACCACTAAATCTCCAAACCATTGATGTGCCAATTCATGAGCGACTAAACTTTCGGTTCTTTGGTTATCAATTGCTGCTCTTTTATCTAATAAACAACGATCTGTTAATAGGGTAGTTGAAGTATTTTCCATTCCCCCAAAAATGAAATCATCAACACAAACTTGATTGTATTGGGGGTAGGGATAGGTATAGCCAAATTTTGAAGAGAAAAACTCAATCATTCGGGGGGTTTTACCCATACTTAATTTAGCTTGTTCTTCTTTTCCTTTTTCTATATAATAATTAACAGGAATATCTTGCCAAATATCCCTTATTTCACTGAATTCTCCTACAGCTAAGGTCATTAAATAGGTAGGATGAATTTGTTTTTGTGACCAATGATAAATCTTCTCTTCTCCAATGGTTTGAGTGTCGATTAATTCTCCATTAGAAATAGCCTTATATTGTTGAGGAACTTTGACACGAATTTCTGAGGTAGCTAGTTGTCCTGGGTAGTCAAAACAAGGAAACCAAAAACGTGAGTCTTCGTCTTCTCCTTGAGTCCAAACTTGGATGGGTTTATGGGGATAATGTTCATTGGGAAAGATAAAATATAAACCCCTTTGTGGGTTATTTACTTGATAAGCGATCGCAATTTTTATGACTTCTTTTTCTGTCGGTTTGAGTAGATGAATAATTAGTTTTTCTCGATCATAATCAAAAGGTTGACTAATATTATTAATTAACACCGATTTGAGCTCTAAATTGACTGCATCTAGGGTTAATTGGGTAATTCCAGAGCGAATGGGAGTTAAGCTAATGGTACAGGTTCCCTGAAAACTTTGGTGAGGAATATCTATGGCTAAATCCAGGAAAATATGGTTAACTTGTCCTGGGCGATCTGGGTTATAATTTGGTTTGGCTCCAGGTAACTCAAATTTGCGGTTATTTTCTTCAGTATCAAAATTAAAGCTTTTAATAGTCATAAAACTTATCAAACTAAGGGATTTAGGGGGTGTGCCAATCTAGATTATCTTTGCTATTATATATTAAAAGAAGATTTTTGGGGTGAATACTTTAAAATAATAACATAAAGCTATAATAAATCAAAGAAATTTTTCATGGAAATACGCACATTTTTCAGATCAAAAGGTGATAAAATTCAGGGAACTTTAACCTTGCCTGATGACATTAATCAACCTCCTATTTGTCTATTCGTTGGGGGTTCTTTTCCCCAAACCCGCGATGGTAACCTAGATAATTCTCAAACAGATTGGTTTCCCGTTCCTTTACCAGAAAGAAATATATTTAAAGATGAAGCTTGCCTTTTAGAAAAAATAGGAATAGCAACCTTTAGGTATGATAAAAGAGGTTCTGGAGAAAGCGAAGGAGATTTTAATCTAACCAGTCTTTTAGACTTATTAGATGATGCTAGAAATGCTTTACAATGGTTGAGGAATTTACCGGAAATTGACGAAACAAGGATCGGAGTTTTAGGGCAAAGTGAAGGAGCTTATCTTGCTTTAATGTTAGCAGCAGCAGAACCTAGTTTATCATTTTATATTTGGCAAGGAGGAATTTATAATAATCTAGAAACTATTTTACGCTGGCAAACCAAAGAATTTTGGCAATTAGATGCTAATACTATTAATAATTTTAAGCAAAATATGCCGTTAGTTTATTGGATTTACCGTCAAATTGATCAAATTTGGTCAAGTGTTAAACAAGGTCATACTTATTTTAAATTAGGAGATGATTTATGGTCAAAAGATTTTTATCTACCCCTTTGTAAAGAACATCTTGATTATCCACCATCCCAGTTTGCTAATCAAATAAAATGTCCAGTATTACTATTACATGGGGAATTAGATCATAATACTCCTTACACTGAAGCTTTATTGATGGAAAAAGCTTTAATTGAGTCAGGAAATAACCAAGTAACAACCCATATTTTCCCAGGTTTAGACCATAGCTTCAGACGACTAGGTAAACCTGATGAAGACTTTGTGACAGCCATGCAAAGACCCTTAGATGGCATAATGTCTCAAGTTTTGGTAAACTGGTTAGAAACTACAATTTTGTCTAATTTTACCCAGTTGGGTAGGGAAAATTAATTGTCTCGAAAAAAAAATTTTCAATTTCGACAGATTGTATGTTACTATGGTTAATCGTGGGTTAACTAAGCTAATTTAGCTAAGTTTACACGGGGGCGTGGCGGAATGGTAGACGCTACGGACTTAAAA
>DLXW01000082.1 GCA_003448685.1 Cyanothece sp. UBA12306 | reverse complement strand
AAGTGCGGAATGTGGGTTTAAAACTTGACAACTGGTGACAATTATGCCACCATGCACAGATGCGTAATACCCGACCCATATCGTGGATCAAGGCTGCACAGAAGGATTTTAGAAAATTTCCCAAAGAAGCACAGGATATCGTTCTTGATGCGCTATTTAGGAAATTTGTGACCACATGCAAGTCTTCTCTAAGATTATCTCTTTTCGATCCCTCAATACAAACTTGATGACCTACTATTCGGTCACAAGCTCGATTAGTTCACACTAGCACCCATCAACCTGTTGATGAAACGTTAAAAAATAGTATTTGACTTATGCCACTTAGAATTAGGATTGAGAATTTGGAGTGGCCATGACCAGAAATTAAGCCCAATGTAAGTCATTATTTCATTAAATTGATGCATTCGCGGAAGTTTCATGATCGTTTCCAATGATGTTTGAGAAGCACCAGGTCCAGTCAAGCGATAATGTGCTCCGGTTATTGGGCCAGAACAAAACTTCCATAAAAGTCGAGGTTTCTTTAAAAGGTATAGGGGGTTGGGGCGAGAACCGATCAAATTTGCTACTTTGTCCATATAGGAAATCCAGTTGACGAGTACATTAGGCTGCGGCTGAGTTGGAAAACTCAGGGCATTTTCTTTTCGTGTTTGGATGATATCTTGTTCCATAAATTTTGGATCTGGCAGTAAGCGTTTTTCGGCGGCAACTAGAGCAAATAGGCGAGCTTGTAGCTCTCCAGTAGGAGGAATAGAGCCGATTTTGGGGCGTACAAATCCACAAAAGGCAAGAGAATCTCCGATTTCAGGATGGAACATATTCAGATACATATTGGCTGGATGGAGAGCTTGTACATCTTTAGGATACTTAATAAGTGGAAACGAAGGTAAGTAACCATGAGCAAAGATTACTAAATCAGCACGATGGCGGATACCATCAGAGAAAATTACTTCATCTCCATCAAATCCAACTATGTCCCTACGTAGATTAAGCTTGCCTTCTATCACACGGTCAATGAAGTCATCAGATTTGATTGCGGGTTGGGACATTGGACCAACACCTGAGTTTTTTAGGAGCTTGGCTCGGACAGCCGATTCTGGGGTGTGGTCTCCAGTATAAAAACAAAGACGACGTTTAAAGGTCATCAACCAGTTTTGTATCGTGATCGGTGGGGCGTTTCGGATGCGGTTAGTGTCATAGTCATTCGCGATGCCATTCAGAGGATTGATGCGCGGGATAATAAACTTACCTTTGCGAATACTTAAGTATGTATTTTCAGCAACATAGGAAAGTTCTGTAGCAATATCAACCCCAGACTCTCCAGCACCAACAATAACAACCTTTTTTCCTCTTAAATCCTCAACTCCTTTATAAATAGATGAATGACGCACTTCTCCGGTAAAGCTATCAAGACCAGGCAAATCGATAGGTTTAGGGGTGAGATTAAGTCCAGTACAAATGGCTACGCGATCGCAGTGATGGATAACTGTTTCACCTGAAACTCGATCTACTGTGGTTACTATCCAACCTCCATTTTCGTTGGGTTTCACTTCACTTATTGTCTTTTGAAAATGCAAGTGCTTCCGAAGTTTAAAATGCTCCACATAGTTGTTTAGATATTCTAAATATTCCTGGTATGTGTGATGTTGACATGATGAGCTTTTCGGTGGGAAGTCGGAGTAAGCAGTTATCCAGGGCGAAGAGGTCAGTCGTACTGTAGGCCAGCAACCTCCAGGGAATTCTGTATTAGGCCGAAACACACCACCTATATTGTCCTTCTGTTCAAAGCATTGAACCTCTAGCCCCTGCTCGATACATTCTTTTACTACTGCAAGACCTATGGGTCCGGCACCTATGACTATAACTGACTTTCCTCGCTCTGAGCAATTAAGTGCGGGTTCTATAGATAAATTTTTGTTGAGGCTCAAAAGTCGCAATTGGTCGATTATAAATAGTCCAATCCAGAACCAAAATACACCTACCACCCATTTAAGCAAAACTGATCCCCCCGAAATTACCAAGAAAACGCTTGATACGAGGGCAAGTGGTAAAGGTAATAATGCTACTAGAAAGACAGTCCAATCTATTAGTTTAGCTACGACTAAATGCCACCAAAGGGGTCTTCTGGTAGCTAATTGCATGGCACGATAGATACCAAATGGATCGTACTGAGGCAATTTTTCTTCGCTCAACTTAATGTCTAATTTTAAATCATTTATTGTTTGATTGTTCATTATTTAACGGTCCTTTATTTTTATGGATTTGACGGCAAAAATATCAGTGCAATACATCCAGTAATTAAAGCAAGAGAAAAAGATGAAGATGATTAAGCTAACAGAAACAATTGTCAAGCTTAAGGGAATTATAAGGAGAGAAGTAAACAACTCAATCAGGATTAAAGCAATTAGAATATTGACAATAGTTTGGCGAGGTAATAGGCTGCAAACCATAGAGCCGAAAGGAGCGCCAATAACTACTACAGGAATTGCAGCTAGCCAATAACTATACACCGGCTCGGTAAAATCTTTGAAAACAAACACTTGTAGAGCAAATCCTATTAAAGCATTTATCGCCATCAAAATAACCGTGGTAGGAGTAGCAACTTTCTCACTGATACGAAATAAAAGTACCATTACAGAAAAGGTTAAAATGTCGATTCCATTGCCAACTAAAGAACTCATTATTCCTCCCAATAGCCCAGTCAAAAAGAATATGAATCGTTCCCGAAAACTCCAGGATTCAACTTGTAAATGATACTGTCTTTTCTTTCCTGAAATTATTAAGCTAAAGGGTAAACTAGCTATCATCATGGTAAAAGACATCTTAATCAGTTCTGGGGGAAAAAAACTAGAAAAAAAAGCTAATCCAATCCCAATCCCAAATGCCCCTCCAATAGTAGCCCAAATGATCGTCCGCCACTCTACCCTAATTTTTGTTAACCAAATTGCTACTGAGGCTGCACTCATGCCAACGCTTTGAATTGCTAGGGAAAATACCTTAGCATCATAAGGTGAAACATTTAGTAATTTAGTAAATACAGGAAAAGCCACTGCTCCTCCACCAATACTTGTTCCCCCAGCAATTATAGAACCAAACATCATTGTTAAAGCAATCTTCCAATGATTGTAACAATATGAGAATGCTTCTTGTATCCCAAGCGCATTTAGCCAAATACACCATACTATGAGTGCGATTATCACTATAGTTTTTTGTTTTGAAGTTGAATGGACTCGGTATGTTTTAACAAACTTTAAAAACTTCTTTTTTACTGACATAACTGTTACTAATTCTTGGTCGCTGTGAGAGAATTATCTTGCCGGCTTCTCTAGCACCATTGCGATATAGAAAGTTCTACCAATGACCTGAGCGTGAAGTTGTAGGACTTTTACTAGCAGATTCCACTCGTCAGGTTTGATTTGGGAAAGCTCAGGCTTAAAGAAAGAGAGAAAGGAGCGGGGAATTTTGTACTTTAGTAGGGTAGGGATCGGGTGGGAAATATTTTGGAAGCGTTTGATAACTGGGATAGTCCAATCAATGATCTGTTTTTCCAGGAAGCCAGATTCTCTTGCAAGGTTTCGGTAACCTTCGAGTGACTCAAATTGCTCAAACTGCCAAGTTTCTCGAACACAGAGATCTGGGTCAAGTTCATCAATCTCTTCGGGAGAACTTGTTTGCCACATGAAATCCACGAGGACAAGACGACCACCAGGTTTGAGCAATTGAAAGGCTTGTGAAAGAAAGGCTTGACGACCTTGGGGGCCGAAGTGAAATGCTGCTTCGAGGCAATGCATTCTATCAATAGATTCGGGAGCTAAACCAGCAGTGGCAGTAGATGACAGCATCTTAGTGGCATCACCTACAATATATTTCAGATTGTGCCGATCGCCAAATTTCTGCCGAGCTAGATCAATGTGTTCTTGCAAAAGATCCATCCCAACTACTTGAGCATCACTTTTGGCAATTTGGTTACTTGTCCAGCCGTAACCGCATGCTACATCTAAAATTTTTTCGCCTGGTTGTGGTTCGAGAAGCTTGATTGATTTATTAACTAATTTCTGCTGAAAATACTCTAACCCAGAGAGTAGCATTGGCAAGTCTTGAATTTTAAAGTATCCAGCATTAAGCAGATTTTGCCAGCCCAAAATACGTAGAAACTTAAAAACAACACCTGAACCATCATAGGCATTCAGAACATTTACTGGTCTATCCATTTGAGTTTAGTCCTATATCGTAATGTCATTAATCTCAATTGCGGCACGATAACCTGATTCCAAGGCCCCTTGTACCCAGCCGTGCCAAGGGGAGGTATGTTCGCCTGCGAAATGTATGCGCCCTTCAGGATAAGCCGTATGTGGTAGTAGTTCAGTTACTTGTCCAGCACTTAACATAACATGTCCGCCCTTTGCCCAATTATCTTCATCCCAGCATAGGGATAGACCACCTTCAATATACTTCTCTAGACCAGGAAGCATTGGTTCTAATTGGGCGATCCCATATTTAATTCTTTCTGCTTCGCTCATACTAGCCAGATTCTGTGATCGCTCTCCCTTCATATAGGAAACCAATATGGCCCTTGGTTCGGGTAGATCGAAACTGGAGTCCCAAAGTTCAGTAGGATAGTCTGCTAAACCAAAACCATTCAATCCCTGGTCTAACCAGTAACGTTTCCTGACTTGCAAGAAGATGCGGGACAAGGAAAGATAAGACATTTCCTGAATTGCCCGGTTTTTTTTCTCCGATAAGGATGGAGCAATTTTTAGGTGGCGCAGGACGCTGAAGGGAAGGGTACAAATCAGGTATTCTGCTGCCATTGTCTGGGGCACACCTCCTTGAACATAGGTGACACGGACTTGAGAGCGATCGCTTTCGATCCCCACAACTTCAGCTCCATAGTGGAGCTGATCTTTCAAATGGGCTGCAAAAGCATTTGTTAGTTGATCCGCTCCTCCGACAATCTTTAACATCTGCTTTTCACTGACTCCAAGAGACATCAAACGCAAGATCTCAAGTACGGAAACATTGTTTTTGGCAAAATCCATGTAACCGAACCCGAACATCTCAGCAATTTGGGGGGAGATACCCTGACTATCAATAAACTCTCTTACTGTTAGCTGGTCGTACTTTCTTAAGGGTTCGGGAGGCCAATCAAGGGAGGTAGGATCGCCGAGTTCTGTAAAAAGCGGTTTAAAAGCCTTTTTTACTATTTCCTCTAATCTCATTTCCCGTTCTGCGGGAGTAATATCAAGGGGATATTGACCCAACTTCACCTCTGTACCACTCTTGACCCTGATCCGCTTACCCTGCAAGTAATGGACAAAATCCAATTTGTCTGGATAAAACGGTGCTACTTGCAGACCAAAATGGTCTAAGTATTTGAGAGTCCAGTGGTGATTTTCAGGGATGCGAGCCGCCCCTGCTTCCACATAAAGCCCATCGGCAAAAGGTTCACGCAACGTTAGAATGCGCCCACCTGGCCTCAGACGTGCTTCCAACACTGTTACATTGTGACCTGATCTCATCAGTTCATAGGCCGACACAAGCCCTGCTATGCCAGCACCGAGAATCAGTACCTTTTTTGGTCTGCCCTTTCTTACAAGTCCACCAGGGCTGACATCACTACAAATGTTGACCATAATTGTTCTTGATCTTGAGTCTAAGATGAAAAAAGTTTCTGATTATCTGTTGTAGTGTTATCACTCCTGATAAGATGGATCTATGCGCTCAATCATCCCCATTAAAGCTTTGAAAGTTGCTATTTGCGCTGACTTAAATCCATCCTTTTTCATTGGTTTAAACTTTTCCATTTGTTGGGCAAACGAACTCAAAATGTCCTCAGAAGGCTGAATCAGCTTAGCCCCAGTTGACATAGCCAATATTTGTGTTCGACAAGCAAACTCCAAGAAATAAAGGTTTAAGAATGCTTCAGCAACAGTCCGTCCACAAACAACTATGCCATGGTTACGCATGAACATACACAATTTTTCTGGTCCGAGATCCTCTGCCAGTCGTTTCTGTTGTGCGATATTTATTTCTAATCCATGGTTATCATGGTAGGCAATTTTGTTATAGAAGACCATTGAAGCTTCATCTAGGCATAACAACCCACATGCGAGGGTAGAGACAGCAACTGCGTAAGGGGTGTGAGCATGAATCACTGTGTTAATATCAGGTCTAGCAGCCAGAATCCCACCATGGATAACAAAAGCAGTTGGATTGACTGGTAAATTTGGGGTTCCTACTATCTGGCCATCAAGGTTCATTTTTACCAAGTTTGATGCTTTAATTTCATCAAAAGTGAAGCCAAAAGGATTAATCAGAAAATCAGACTCGGAACCTGGTATTCTTGTGCTGGCGTGGGTGAGGGTTACATCGCTCCAGCCATAGTAATTTATCAGTCTATACACTGCTGCTAGGTCAATGCGAGCTGTAGATTCGTCCGATGTCTGATGAAGTTGTTTGTCTTGTTCATTTGTTGCAAGTTTGTTCATAGTCCTAAATGATCGGATTGAATTAAGGAGCAAAAACAAACCTAAATGAGCTACCAACGTATATTCTTTTGTTTCTTTGTTCTGTAGGTGCTGATTGTTAGAATCTCAAATAGGATTGCTATAGCGGTTTTAAAAATGAGTAGTTTAACTGCCAAATGTCTCTGGTAGTTCGTTGTAGGTAGCACGGTAGATGCCATCTAGCCAGGCCCAAAGTGTGTCACGCTTCCACTTGGCCCCTCCCATCACTGATTCAAACTCTGGACCTGATGTTGGCACAATCTTAGACATAGCATCTGAGGCATCGGCATGATCCCCTTCAACCTGTTCATGGACAAGAAGCCACTCAAAAACAGACAGTTCAACTTCATTTTGACGACGAACTTCTTTGCCTAGGCAAGAAATCATTTGCTCTGCATATACTTCACCGGAAATCAGGGAGCCTACTGCCCACGGTACATCAATAGTATCTCCTGCGAAGAAATTAGTCATTTCCTGGGCTAGTGTTTTACCAGGAGACTCTGGCTCGAAATTGTCTGGTTGCGGCCGCCACGGATCTAGTCCTTCAATTAATTTACCCATCAGGGTACTATGTATTTTGTCGATATCCCCACTGCCCAGTTCGTCATATAGCACACCAGCAATGAGACTTTTGATTCTCAAGTCCTCTACACGCATCACAATATTGGCCAACCAATTAGGAACTTTTGCAGTGACTTCATTTAAGTTAGCAAAGTATGACCAAAAAGCGGTTAGATTGGGCGGTTCCTGTTGAAGCCTCACAAAGTAGGGATGTTTAATCATGGGATGTTTTTGGCAAAACTCCACAATTTCTTCAGCCGGACGACGTTGTTGATCTTCTTTTACTAAAGTTGCAGCAGTCTCAGTCATTATTCTTCCTTGAACTAGATTTCCAATTGAGTATAGCTCATCTCATCGAAAATAGGGTATATTTTATTGGTACATGAAGGGGGTTTGTCAATTTCTGTCAAAAAAAGAACTTGGTTTAAGCTTTTTAGAATTTTCGTATGCCAAATTCGTTGAGCCAAAATACTGGGTAATTTTTTTGGGGAAAGTTCTTTAGAGGCCACAGGAGACTCCAACCTAACGCTTGATGTAAAGGAGGAACTGCATTTTTTCCCTCTGCACCCTCTGCTTCCCCTACTTTTCTCAAGAGATTACCATAAAATAATGATTGATAATTTATGGCTTTTAGCACTAAGTGGTTTATTTTCGGGACTGCTGGCAGGATTATTAGGTATTGGTGGAGGGACTATGTTAGTTCCCTTCTTGGTTGCCCTAAATTATACCCCTGTTCAAGCGGTGGCTACTAGCAGCCTAGCGATTGTCATTACCTCGATTTCAGGAAGTATACAAAATTGGCGCATGGGTTATTTAGATTTACAGAGGATTGGACTGTTAGGGTTTCCCTCCTTAATAACCGTTCAGTTCGGGGTTTATGTTGCTAATTTATTACCTAGTAGAATCTTGTTGACGGCTTTTGGTATCTTACTTATTATTAATCTGTTTTTGGGGAATTTGCGCCAATATTTAGCCAAGGAAAAAAAGAGCCAAAATTCCTTTAACATTTCTCCTACTATTGCTCGTTTAGGAACAGGAGGAACAGTAGGGTTTTTAGCGGGTTTATTCGGTATTGGTGGAGGAGTGATTATGGTTCCCTTACAAATGCTATTATTGAACGAAACTATTAAAACAGCTATTCAAACCAGTTTAGGAGTGATTGTCATCACAGCTATTTCTGCTACCATCGGACATACCAATAATGATAATGTTTTATTTCCAGTTGGGCTAATTCTAGGATTGGGGGGATTAGTCGGAGTTCAAGTTAGTACGAGATTTTTGCCGAAATTACCAGATAAAATAGTTCGCTTTTGTTTCTATGGAATGCTAATAATTTTGGCAATTTATACTTTTGCTAAAGCTCAAAATTATTAGCATAGCAATTGGGAGCATCCCATTTTGGCAAATCAACCATTTATAGGATAGCTGAAACCCTTGTCAGCTGTTGCTTTGAGCGATTCGCTTACAAAAATGGGATGCTCCCACTATTTATGACTAAAGATGGACAAAAAACTCGGAATAAATATATTGGAAAGGCCGGTAGTAAAGCTTTTTTAGAAGCCGTCGAAATGATGAAACTTCGGGCTAAGATAGAAAGCTTAAAACAAGTGCGTCATACTCTCGAACTAGCCTTATTTGATTTAATCGATGAAGCAACTAAAGAGTCGGAGTAGGTTAGCGGACAATATCCGCTAACCTACTTTTCCCTTTTCCCACGCTTTTTTTCGTTCACCCGTAGTAAAGGTTTAAGCTTTTCCCATTGGGCATCACTTAAGTCCCCTCTCCCGATCTCTTGCTTTTCGAGTTGTTCTGCGATCGCGGCCATAAAAATTCTAAGTAGTTTGACACAGTTTAACACTTTGCAGACACGCCCTAGAATGCCAATACTGAGTAATGGCTTAAAAATCCAATGCTTGGATCGCACTCTGTTTCTGCTTCTCTGTCACCCCTAAATACCGTTCCAAAGCACTGAGAGATCGATGACCCGAAATCGCCTGAATATGACGCAAAGGCACACCAGCATCGCTCATCTGGGTTAACGCCGTCCGCCGAAAACTGTGGGTGGACACCCCTTCCCATTCCAGGGTTTCGCACCTCACGGGGTGACAAGCCC
>DLXW01000081.1:23570-23993 GCA_003448685.1 Cyanothece sp. UBA12306 | reverse complement strand
AATTAGGGGTTGCAGTAGGGGAAAAGCTACTTCAGGGTTAAGCTGACGTAGTTGATTCAGTCCTTGGATGCGATCGCCAAAATCGCTAGAATTTAACAATTCTTTGATTGATTCGAGATTAGACATAAACCATTAATCATCATAAATTACTAGACTCTATATTATAGTTCTAATTGATAATAATTCCAAGCTTTCGAAAAAGTATAAATTGCTAACATTGTTAATAGTCCATAGAAGCAAAAACGAACTAGCTTATCTGGTAATTTAGGTAAAAAACGGGTGCTAATTTGGGCACCAATTAATCCCCCAAATCCTAAAATAAATCCTACTATAAACAAAACATTACCATTAATTGTGTGTCCTATAGTAGCAGAAATACCGGTAATTACAACTACTCCTAGACTGGTTTGAATAGCTGTTTTA
>DLXW01000081.1:23067-23335 GCA_003448685.1 Cyanothece sp. UBA12306 | reverse complement strand
GAATAGCTGTTTTAATAGTTTCATTTAATAACAACATTTGCAGAGGAACCATAATAACTCCTCCGCCAATACCAAATAATCCAGCTAAAAATCCCACGATGATTCCTGTTATTAAACGAGCTATAGTAGGAGACAGATTAAAGGTATTTTTTATATTCTTTTTTTTTGCAAGATGCTGACGTAAATTAGCCAACAAAATATTAATAATGAGTAAAATACCAAAAGTTATTAAGAGAATGTAACTAGGTAATAAATTAGCAACATAAAC
>DLXW01000081.1:22335-22885 GCA_003448685.1 Cyanothece sp. UBA12306 | reverse complement strand
GTAATAAATTAGCAACATAAACTCCCAGTTGAGCCGTTATTAAGGCTGGAAAACCTAATAGTATGACACGGGATAAATCTAAGTAACCCATGCGCCAATTTTGAAAACTTCCTGAAATGGAAGTAATGACAATTGCTACACTACTGGTAGCGACTGCTTGTATCGGAGAATAATTCAGAGCAACTAAGATGGGAACTAGGACAGTTCCTCCACCAATGCCTAATAATCCCGCTAGCAGTCCTGAAAATAAGCCACTTCCTACTAAGACCACGAAATTATTAACCATTTTCTCATACTAACAGGAATTATAAAATTAGTCCAGAATAGAAAAAAACTTAAAAATCTGTTATGATCGATTTTCAATTATTATTTAATTTGCCAATAAAATCTAGTTAAATCCTGCAAACTATTATAACTTTAATGGATATTTCAGCATTAAGAGAAGAATATACTCGTAATGGTTTATCTCGTGATAACCTCAATATTGATCCTTTTCAACAGTTTGAAAAATGGTTTAAACAAGCTTGTGAAGCGGACTTACCTGTTCCTA
>DLXW01000081.1:2718-22170 GCA_003448685.1 Cyanothece sp. UBA12306 | reverse complement strand
GAATTCTATGAGTTTAGCAACTGCTTCAGCGCAGGGAGAACCTTCTTTAAGAACAGTACTTTTAAAATACTTTGACAGTCAAGGGTTTATATTTTTTACTAACTATAAAAGTTATAAAGCTCAGCAAATAGCAGAAAACCCCCATGTTGCTTTATTATTTTTTTGGAGTTCTTTAGAACGTCAAGTAAAAATTAGAGGAAAAGCTACTAAAATTTCTACTGCTGAATCTCTTAAATATTTTATAACTCGTCCTCGGGGAAGTCAACTGGGTGCTTGGTGTTCTGAACAAAGTTCGGTTATTTCTTCTCGACAGATTTTAGAGATGGAATTTGAGGAAGTTAGACGCAAGTTTGCTCAAGGAGAGGTTCCTTTACCCTCATTTTGGGGAGGATATCGAGTTGTTCCCCATTATTTTGAATTTTGGCAAGGAAGACCTAATCGACTTCATGATCGTTTTTCCTATACAATTAAAGATGGTAAAACTTGGAATATTCAACGGTTAGCTCCTTGAACAAAATCGTTTCTCGCAGTTCCTATCAATTATGTAAGATTTAAGTTTATGGAAAATATTTGTTACTTTCCGATGGAGTTTTTGTTGGTTCTAGATTAGGTTTATTTAATAAATTTAGTAATCTATTTAAAACAAAGCTCAAAATTAGAAGTATTATTATCGTTGGTACTACATCTTGAATTAATACTTTGAAAAAATGTTTAAAGGATTCTTTTAAGAAGTCTTTTATTGCTATGGGATTACCACTAATGTCTATCCAAGATTCTATTCCTGATGGTATTTCATCAGGAATAGAAGTTAATTGACCTATTTCTGGTGATATTTCCCTTATTTTGTTGTTGTCAAGATATAAATTCTGAAGGTTAGATAATTGACCAATTTCTGAGGGTATTTCACCTATTTCAGCGTTTGTTATTGCAAGCTTTATAAGATTGCTTAAACTACATATTTCTGGGGGTATTTTTTTAATTTCATTTCCCTGGATACTGAGTATTTCAAGAGAAGTGAGATTACCTATTTCTGGGGGTATTTCTTTGATTTGATTTCCATAAATATTGAGTTTTTTAAGCGAAGTTAAATTACCGATTTCTGAGGGTATTTTTCTAATTTTAGTTGCATTCCTTTAGTTGATGATAAGACAGAAAATCTATTTTAAAAATCTTGTACAACAATTTCAATAGCTTCATTTTTATTGACTTCCTGTTAATAATCCTTTGTTTTTATGTCTAATTATACCTAGAAAACTATCTTCTTCAATAAATGAATTTTAAAAAAAGAAAACTTGAAGCATTATTGTTACAGATTAGTTTTCTATATATAATTCTTTTCAATAGTAATAGTAAATAATTTATTTGATTATAACAAAAACTAAGGAACAAAGAGTAAAAAATAACAGTCAGGAAATTAAGCGGGTTTAAAAATTATTGATATAGTAGCCTTTATTTAGGTAAAATAACTTAAAATAGTTGGTAATCTTCTAACATATTAGATATACTATGGTTAGTTTAATATGATTTCAATAACTTATTTTAATTAATAAATTCATGATTCAATTTATCAAAAATAGAATAATACCCTCAAAAACTGCGCAATTATTTATTGGTACTATAGTCAAATGGCAAGAAGATCAATGTCTAGAAAAAGGGGCAGCTTTAGCTTACTATGCTATTTTTTCATTTTTCCCAATTCTATTGGTTATCTTGAGTATTTTTAGCTTAATATTAGGGTCAAAAAATTATATTTATGATCAACTATTATTCTTTGCAAAAAATGCTTTACCCCCCGAAGCGTATAAGATTGTAGTTATTACTTTATTAGATCTTAATAAAAGTAGTATTGGTGCAGGATTAATCGGATTTATAATTCTTTTTGTAACAGCTAGTAGAATTTTTTCAGCCCTGGATCAAAGCGTTGATAAAATTTGGAAAGTACACCATCAACAACAAGTCAGTCTTAATTGGCTAGGGATTATAATTAAGTATATTAAAGATACAGTATTTGCGTTTTTACTACTTCTGAGTACAGCCTTTTTGATCTTACTATCTTTTGTATCTAATTTTGCAATAAAAATTATTTTAGGACTACTTAAAAATGTTGAACAAACCATTACTTGGGTAAAAGTTGACGAAGCATTATTATGGAATAGTTTACAGGTTACTATTACTTTTATTCTTCTGTGTTTAGTGGTTCTGGTACTATTTAAAATTCTTCCTTCTACTCGACTAAAATGGAGCGATCTTTGGCTAGGATCAATCTTGACAGTTGGCTTATATTCTTTGGTACAAACTCTTGTTAGTAGTGGCGTTATTCGCATAGGAGAACAATTCAGGGCTTATGGAGTCATTGGCGGATTTATGGTTCTTTTATTATGGATTTTTCTAACTTTCCAAATCTTCTTTCTAGGATGTGAATTCACCTATGTTTATACCCACTTATTTGGTAGTAGAAGTAATAAATTAGAAAAAGAAACAGATATAGCTCCTATAAAACAAGGAGAAAAGAAGACCATATCATAAGTGTAATAGAGGTTGGATTATACTATTAAAAACACCTCAATCGAAAAACTATAGACTTAATATTTTTGAAGCGTTAAATATTTTTTTTGTTAACATCCTCCCCGCCCGTTTTACGGCGGGGAGGATGTCAATTAAACGAAACTCTTAACTAAAGTAGCTAATTGTTCAGCACTATCAAGAACAGCTAAACTTTGAGCTTGATTAGCCATTTTTTCAAGTTGCTGGGGATTTTTTAAGTAATTTAAACCCGAATTTTCCAAAATTTCAGCAGTTAATTCTGGTTGAGGATACAATAAAGCTGCCCCTGCTTCAACAAATACCCGAGCATTATAGGTTTGGTGATCTTCAGCAGCAAAGGGATAAGGAATTAAAATGGCAGGAGTGCGCGTAATAGCTAATTCAGTTAAAGTTCCTGCCCCTGAACGACTTACAGCTAAATTAGCCCTTTGTAGTAACCCCGCCATATTGTCGTAAAAAGGGAAGGCAAAATAGTGGGGATGCTCTAAACTCGAAACATCAGGATCATTTTTGCCGGTCAAATGGACAATATAAGCTCCTGTAGACAGCCAAGATGGGGCGCATTGTCGAACCAATTGGTTAACAGAGATCGCCCCTTGAGAACCCCCTATCACAGCAATTAAGGGGACATTGTCAGGGATAGGTAAATCTAGAGGTTGGGGACTATAAAACTGCGATCGCACAGGGGTACTCACCCAAACCGTTTTGGACTGGGGCAGATATTTAGCAGTTCCTGCAAAACCAAGAGCAACCCCATGGCAAAATCGACTTAATAATCGTGTTACTTTCCCAGGAATAAAATTAGATTCGTGGATAATTGCCGGAATACCAGCTAGACGCGCCCCTAAAATAGCTGGAGCGGCAATATAGCCCCCTGTAGTGAAAACCACATTAATCTGATGTTCTTTAATCAGTTTTTTAACGATAAAGATTCCTTTGATTAATTTGAAGAGAATCTGTAATTTCTTGAGGGGAGAACGGGTTTGAAAACCTTCAACTGGTATAGTGTGGAGACGATATTGATCGCCGATCAAGGACATTTCAAGTCGGTCTTTAACCCCCAACCATTCTATCTCATAATCTGGTAAATGTTCAGCCAAGGCTAAGGCTGGAAATAAATGCCCCCCCGTCCCACTCGCAGCAATTAGTAAACGTACCATCTTAATTTTTAGTTGGAATATTTTAAGTTAGAATAAGGGATAAATTCTGTGTTTTTTAACTTAGTATACTTAATTAAAGTAAATAGACGGATGACTCATTGGCGTTGGTTCCTTTCTTTTGTACTCGGTGTGGGATTGAGTCTGGGTAGTAATTCTCTTCTGCGTGCTGAGAGTGCTAGTTCAGCCCCTGTTGCCCTCAAAACCTTAATTAATCAGATAGATACGGCTGCAAACAGCCAAGATCTTCAAAAATTGATGGCTTTATATAGTCCTCAATTTGTCACTGATGATGGACTGATGAGTGATTCCTATTCCCAAGCATTAACGGGTTTATGGAAACGCTATCCTAATTTGAAATACACCACTGACCTGCTATCTTGGGATAAGACAGAAAATGCTTGGACAGCTGAAACTCTGACTACTGTTGAGGGAACTAGCAAAGAAGACGATCGAGTTGTCCAACTCAAAGCTACAATTAAATCCCGTCAAACCTTTGAAGATGGAAAGTTGGTGCGTCAAGAAATCTTAGAAGAAAGAACGGAATTGACTTCAGGCAGTAATCCACCGCAAATTGAGGTTAAACTGCCAGAAACTGTTCGAGTTGGTCAAGAATTTGATTTTGATGTCATTGTTAAAGAACCTCTCAATGACAATCTGTTGGCAGGAATAGCCATTGGAGAAAAAATAGCAAGTAATCGTTATTTAGAACCATCAGCTATGGAGTTACAATTATTGCAAGCTGGGGGAATCTTTAAACGGATAAAAGCCTCTGAAAATCCCGAAAATCACTGGTTTTCAGCATTATTGGTACGTCCCGATGGTATGGTTTTGGTTACTCAACGGGTTCGCTTTCAACCCTAAATCAAATAGCAACCATTCACAAAACTTTCAAAACCCTGAAAGGGGTAGACTCGTAAATGAGTCGCCCCGACCTCTAACCTTTCCGATAGGATTTTAGAGATATTTTTCCAAAGTATTGGCTAGAGTCGTCTTGGGAACTGCCCCGACGACCATATCTACCCGTTGACCTCCCTTAAAAATCATTAGAGTAGGAATGCTGCGAATCCCATACTGACTAGCTGTCTGGGGGTTATCATCAGTGTTAAGTTTGACAACTTTGACTTTACCGTCGTATTGTTCGGCAATTTCTTCCACCACTGGAGCAACCATTCGACAAGGACCGCACCAAGGAGCCCAAAAATCCACTAGAACAGGAATATCGCTGTCTAAAACGTCGTCCTTAAACTTCTCATCTGTAACTTCGGTTGGCTTTGTTGACATAGCAAGAATTCCTTTAATTGCTAACGCGTCTCTAGAATACTCTCAAATTCTACCATAGCGGAAACTATCTCGATTTACACAACAGGCTGACATAATTTTACAAATCTATTAATTATTTGTCGGATTATGCTCCCAAAACATCTAGCTCAGGTTGACCATGGGGGTTAAAAAAGAAACCGTCCGAACATCATTGGTGTGCGGACGGAGTGTGGTGTGAGGAGTGAACAGAGGCTTTCGCCCCCGCTATCTCTATTGTAAAGGACAATTTCGATTTTGACGCAAATTTTTTGGCACAATTAAGGAATTTTTTAGTAATCAAAGTGCTATGATGAGTAATTTTACCTTAAATTGGAGAAGAGCGATCGCTTTTAGTTTAATAATTAAAAACATTTTATGACCTTATTTGAGCTCTAATCCCCCAAAAATAGACCTTAATAGATAGCTTAATCTGATTCTCATGGTAGTTAAACCCGATTTTCTTGCTCAACTCAATCATCCACAACGTCTAGCCGTTGAACACTTTTGTGGACCTTTGTTAGTCGTAGCTGGTGCCGGTTCGGGAAAAACCCGAGCTTTGACCTACAGAATTGCCCATCTGATCAGTCATCATCAAGTTGATCCTGAATCTATTCTAGCTGTTACCTTTACCAATAAGGCTGCTAAGGAAATGAAAGAAAGAATTGAGAGGATTTTTGCCCAAGGGATGGCTTGGAATAAACACGAACAACCTTTTGAGTTACTTTCGGAGTATGAGCAAAGGCAACTGCTGTCTAACATTTATAAAACTACAACTAAAAAACTTTGGATTGGTACTTTTCATAGTTTATGCGCTCGAATTTTACGCTATGATATCAATAAATATCAAGATGAATTAGGAAGACAATGGCAGCGTAATTTTTCGATTTTTGATGAATCTGATGCCCAAAATTTGGTGAAAAATATTGTAACTAAACAGTTCAATTTAGATGATAAGCAATTTAACCATCGCTCCGTACGTTATCAAATCAGTAACGCCAAAAACTTAGGATTTTCTCCTGATCAATATCTTCAAAATAATCCTGCTTATAAAACTCGTGTTATTGCTGATGTTTATCGCGAATATCAAGCACAACTAGCTGCTAATAATGCCCTGGATTTTGACGATTTGATTTTAGTTCCTGTACGAATTTTTCAACAAAATGAATCAATTTTAGGCTATTGGCACAACCAATTTAAACACATTTTAGTAGACGAATATCAAGATACCAACCAAATTCAATACGAGCTAATCCGCTTACTTGCTACTAATGGAGAAGCTAAAAAAAGTCAATACAATTGGCAAAATCGCTCTATTTTTGTGGTAGGAGATGCTGATCAATCTATTTACAGTTTTCGCATGGCAGACTTTAGAATACTGCTCAATTTTCAAGAAGACTTTGGGGATGGATTACCCGATGAAGATACCATAACTATGGTTAAACTAGAGGAAAATTATCGCTCAAGAGAAAATATTTTACAAGCAGCTAATGATTTAATTAAAAATAATAGCCAACGCATTGATAAAGTTCTTAAACCTACTCGAGGATTAGGAGAATCAATTTACTGTTATCAGGCAGAAAACGAAAAAATTGAATCAGAATTGGTTATTGAACAAATGCAAAAGTTGATCGAAGAAAATCCCGAATTGAATTGGGGTAATTTCTCCATACTTTATCGAATTAATGCCCAATCCCGTCCCTTTGAAGACCGCTTAATTCAGAATAATATTCCCTATAATATAGTAGGAGGATTTAAGTTTTATGACCGCCAAGAAATCAAAGATGCTTTAGCCTATTTACGTCTAATTGTCAACCCCGCAGATACCGTTAGTTTACTGAGAATTATTAACACTCCACGTCGAGGAATTGGGAAGACTTCCCTAGACTCTTTATTGAAAGCCGCCCAGGAATTAGAGATTCCTCTTTGGGAAATTATTTCTGATGAAACCTCGGTTAATACTTTGGCGGGAAGAGCGGCAAAATCAGTCAATAAATTTGCTAATATCATTAAATCTTTTCAGGAAAAGTTAGACAGTTTATCGGGGGCAGAAATTCTCAATCAAGTGATGGAAATTTCTGGTTATTTAGATGATTTAAAACAAAAAGGAACTGAAGAAGCAGACAATAGATTAGCTAATATTTTTGAGCTATATAATGCAGTTTTACAATTTCAAGAAGATACAGAAGATAAAAGTTTACAGGGATTTTTATCTAATGCTTCGTTAGCTTCTGATCTTGATGATTTAAAAGAAGCACAAGAAAAAGTTGCGTTAATGACTCTTCATTCAGCCAAAGGATTAGAATTTCCTATAGTTTTTCTAGTAGGTTTAGAAGAAGGATTGTTACCCCATGGTCGTAGCATAAGTGATCCTTTAGCATTAGAAGAAGAAAGGCGTTTATGCTATGTAGGAATTACCCGCGCCCAAGAACAATTATTTTTGACCTATGCACGAGAAAGATTTGTTTGGGGTTCAAAAGAAAACAAAATGCCATCACGATTTTTACAAGAATTACCATCAGGTTTAATCAAGAGTAATGTTAATCCTAAATCCGTTCCATATCGTCGTAAATCAACTGCCTCTAAGACTAAAACATTGAAGATATCTAATCAAAATTGGTCTGTGGGCGATCGCGTAATTCATGAGATTTTTGGAGAAGGAGAGGTCACTCATATTTTAGGAAAACATGAAAATACTAATCTAGCCGTTAAATTTCCAGGATTAGGACAAAAAATTATTGATCCTCGAGTAGCAAGGATGGAACGTAGTGATTAAGTCATAATAATTATTCAAAGATAAAAGTAAAATAAGTCAGACGAATAAGAAACATCATTAAGGAGGATTTCGTATTGAATTCATCGCCAGACCCCATCAAGACTAAGAAACCAATGCCTGTGATTGTCTATGAACCCGAAAGTCGTCTGAGACATCCGTTAATCTTCTTTGAAGAAATGTGGCAAGATTTACTCGGATCAAGGGAATTAGCTTGGCAACTCTTAAAACGCGACATTCAGTCCCAATATCGTCAATCAATTTTAGGCATTATCTGGGCATTTATTCCCCCTTTAGTCGCTGCTGCTGGTTTAACCTTCCTCAGAAAGACAGGGGTGTTTAATATAGGAGATACGGACATTCCCTATCCAGTTTACGTAGTTTTTAGTATGACCCTCTGGCAAACTTTTACCCAGACTATCAACAGTATTATGTCATCTGCTAGAAATGCTAAATCAATGTTAATGAAATTAAAGGTTCCTCCTGAAGCCTTTGTTATTGCTCAGTTAGGACAGATTATATTTAATTTTTTCATTCAATTAATTCCGATTATTTTCTTCTTTATTTGGTTTAAAATTGGGGTAACTTGGAATCTATTACTCGCGCCGGTTGCTTTTATTCACTTGCTCATGTTTGCCACAGCAATTGGATTATTTGCCGGTCCATTTTCTTGCCTTTATGGCGATGTCAAGAAGGTTATAAGCTATACAATTCGACTTTGGCTATTTATCACCCCGGTTATTTATCCTGTTCCTCGCGAAAGTTTCTGGGCAATATTGATAAAAATTAACCCAGTTACTCCTTTACTTGTAACTACTAGAGATCTAGCAACCACTGGCGTGGTTTCTCAACCATTAGGATTTTGGATCGCCAGTGTGGTGTCTATTTTGTCAGTAATATTAGGATGGATTTTTTATCGCTTGGCTATGCCTTTTATTGTTGAAAGAGCTTAGTTTGGCCAAGGCAAAAGTGATAAACTCAAGATCGTATCAACCATAATTGAGTAACAGCAAATATTAGGCACAGGAGAGATGTCGTGACAGTCAGAGTTCGTATTGCACCAAGTCCCACCGGAAATCTACACATTGGAACTGCCAGAACTGCTGTTTTTAACTGGTTATTTGCCCGTAATCAGGGTGGTAAATTTATTCTACGCATTGAAGATACAGATCTTGAGCGATCACGCCCAGAATACACGGAAAATATTAAATCAGGCCTGCTTTGGTTAGGTTTAAACTGGGATGAGGGGCCATTTTTCCAAACCCAACGTCTTGATCTCTACCGTCAAGGGATTCAAACCTTATTGGATAAGGGTTTTGCCTATCGTTGTTATTGTACCTCCACAGAATTAGAACAGATGAGAGAGGAACAAAAGGCAAAAAACCAAGCCCCTCGCTATGATAACCGCCATCGTCACCTGACTGAAGCAGAATGTCAGGCCTTTGAGGAAGAGGGGAGAAAACCAGTCATCCGTTTTATTATTGACGATGAACGCGAAATTGTCTGGAATGACTTGGTTAGGGGTCAAGTAGTCTGGAAAGGTAGCGATCTTGGTGGGGACATGGTGATTGCTCGTATTCCTCAACAAGAAGGAGAAACCTTCGGACAACCTTTATACAATTTAGCAGTGGTGATCGATGATCTCGAGATGAAAATTACCCAGGTTATTCGTGGGGAAGATCACATCGCTAATACCGCTAAACAAATTTTACTTTATGAAGCATTCGGGGGAGCAGTGCCAGAATTTGCTCACACTCCTTTAATTTTGAATCAGGAGGGACGGAAATTATCTAAACGCGATGGGGTAACATCTATTGATGACTTCCGTAAAATGGGCTTTTTACCCGAAGCTCTGGCTAATTATATGACGCTTTTGGGTTGGACTCCCCCAGACTCAACTCGAGAAATTTTTACCCTCACCGAAGCAGCTAAGGAATTTAGTCTCGAAAGGGTGAATAAAGCAGGAGCAAAATTTGATTGGGATAAACTAGATTGGATTAATAGTCAGTATCTCCATCAAGTTCCAGCTTCGCAATTAGTTGACTTGGCTTTTCCCTATTGGCAAGATGTCGGTTATGTAGTCAATTTAGAAAGCGATCGCCCTTGGTTAGAAAAATTGGCTACTTTGATTGGCCCTAGTTTAACTAGGTTGACGGATGCGGTTCAAGAAAGCCGTTTATTATTTGGAGAAACTGTAACTTATAGTGAAGAGGCGATCGCCCAACTTAAACAAGATGGGGTTAAAGAAATTATGCCATCTATTCTTGATAGTTTGGCTAATTATGATCAATTAACTGAAGATGGTGCTAAGGAGATTATTAAACAAGTAACCAAATCTTTTAAGGTCAAAAAAGGTTTAATCATGCGTTCTCTTAGGGCCGGTTTAATGGGAGAATTACACGGACCTGATTTAGTTCAATCTTGGCTCTTATTACATCAAAAAGGATGGGATAAACTCCGTTTACAAGATGCTCTAAGTAAGATTTAAAGAGTAGGTTTAATTAGGGCTTAGAATAAAATATTGATCGTTATTTTTTGCCTTTGATTAACCTAAATCAACTTATTGGCTATTGACCAAAAAATTTTTAGTTAAAAACAAGCCCAAAGTCTCTTAAGCAGAGAAAAATTAAAAATCTAAAATCTAAAATTGCTCAATCGAGTTGACCATCAAATTTTCTTTTCTTTGCTTAAGATACTGTCTATGATCAATCCATTGTCCTTCCTTAATAAATCCCCAATTTTTAACTCTTTTACCACAAAAGAATAAACTCCAAGAACCCTGAGACTCTTTGCTAATTTCTATGCGGTGAAGGGACTCAGGAGAACGAATCCTAAAATGTCCAGGGCCACGCCAAAACTTACCTTCTGGTGTAATTTCCCAATATCCTCCTTTCAAAATTAGGGTTGCATACCACCAAGGGTGATCGTGTAAGTCATCAGGATCACTCAAACAAATATGGTGTAACATTAAGTTGAAAGGAAGATTTTTTGCCGGTTCTTCTTCCGTCATTTTATCGGCAAAAAATAGATAATAACGAACTAAATAGGGATTTACCCCATCTCGATCATAAATTATGCGTTTACGCCCTAATTTTTCGAGCAGATTTAATAACATAAGCTTTACTCTGTTTTATGTTGTAACCAAGAAATATCTTCAGGAAAATGGGGAATAGAACTAATTAATTTTTTGGTGTAATCTTTAGTAGGATGATTAATAATTTTTTCAGCGGCATCAAGTTCTTCTATTTTACCTTGGTTCATCACCATAATGCGATCGCTCATAAATCTAACCACACTTAAATCATGGGAAATAAAAATATAAGTTAACTGAAATTCTTTTTGTAAGTCTTTTAATAAATTTAAAACCTGTGCTTGTACTGATACATCTAGCGCAGATACAGACTCATCGCATATAATAAAACGAGGATTAAGCGCTAATGCCCTGGCAATACAAACTCTTTGTCTTTGTCCCCCAGAAAATTCATGGGGATAGCGGTTACTCCAGTTAGAATTTAAACCCACTTTTTCTAAAAGATAAGTGACTCTTTCCTTTCTTTGACTAGCACTTTTTCCAGTCTGATGAATAATCATTGGTTCCATTATTGCCTCACCAATGGTTAAACGGGGGTTCAGAGAATTATAGGGATTTTGGAAAACAATTTGGATTTCTTGACGTAAATTACGTAATCTCTTACTTCCACTAGAATATTTATGAATAGGACGTTTATTAGATGCTTGATCAATATAATAAATTTCACCTTTAGTTGCTGGAATTAACCTTAAAATTGTCCTTGCTAACGTTGATTTCCCACAACCAGACTCTCCCACTAATCCTAAGGTTTCCCCTGGATAAACATCAAAGCTAATATCATCAACAGCTTTAAACTTATCTTTTTTTTGTTTAAATATTCCAGTTTTCCCAAACTCAACCGTTAAATTCTTGACGTTTAATAAAGGTTCATTTTGTTTCAATAAATTATTGAGATGTTTTTGTTCTTCTTCAGCAGAAATAATTCTGTATTCAACTGTCTCTTTCGGTGTTTCATCTGCATTATTTTTACCCATAAAATCAGCTACAATGGGTAATCGATCTAATTGGGGTTCTAAACGAGGACGACAAGCTAATAATCCTTTGGTATATTCGTGTTGAGGATGATAAAGAATTTGTTGTTTATGCCCTTCTTCGACAATATTTCCTTGATACATTACTGCCACTTTATCAGCTACTTCATTGATTACTCCTAAATCATGGGATATAAAAATCATTGACATATCTTGATATTCTTCACTCTTACATAAATCCCGAAGAAGTATTAAAATTTCTTTTTGTACAGTAACATCAAGAGCGGTTGTTGGTTCATCAGCAATTAACAAAATAGGATCACAAGAAATTGCCATAGCGATCATAACCCTTTGTAATTGCCCTCCCGATAATTCATGGGGATACCGTTTTAAAAAAGCTTCTTTTGCTGCATAGTTTTCGGTTAATTCTTGATCACTAGGAAAAATTTTAACTTTTGTGAGGAGATTTATTGCTTGATTTGTTGCTTGTTGATCGCTAACATTTTTTTGATGAAGTTGAATCGCTTCTGTCAATTGATAACCAATACTATAAACAGGATTAAAAGAACTCATCGGTTCTTGGAAAATCATGGCAATTTTTTCCCCTCGATAGTCTTGCCATTTTTTAGCATTCCGTTTAAGTTTGCTTAATTTTTCTGGGGTTTCAGAGGGATAAAAATTGATCTCCCCTTTACTAATTTTTCCAGGGTTGGGAATCAATCCCATGATAGCTAAGGAAGTGACTGATTTTCCTGATCCCGACTCCCCGACAATTCCTAAGATTTCCCCCCTTTGCAATTGAAAACTAATTTCATCTACGGCGACAATAGATGGAAGTTTTCCTTCTTGGGGAAACTCAACACGAAGGTTACAAACATCGAGAACAGTATCACTCATTAATCTTAGTCTGTTGAATTTAAAGTTTATTGTAACTGATTTTTGATAATTTATAGTAATTTTAACCCATAAAAATGACGGTCTTCTGATGTAGTGACAGTTTATTCCCAAGCTCAAGAACTATTAACATTAGCTTATGCTAAGTTAAAAGAAGTTTCTTAAAATTCTAGATTTGAAAATAATAATTTGGCATCAATAAGTAGTAATATAGCAGAAGTCAGAAGTCAGAAGTCAAACTTGCTTGGGACAAGGGTTTAAGAGCCAAGTTCTGTCCTAACCACCTTGGCGACTGCCATAAAAGCGATTACCACTAAGATATAAATCAAACAGAAAGCTTACCTTTTTAACCAATCAAATATCTCACCAACCCTAAGCTGCACAGCTTTGGCAAACTCCGGTACAGGTAAAACTATATCTACATTCTCCAACAATTGCACTGATTTATCAGCTTTATAGACAAATATAAAGGATTCTTCTGGATCTAAAAGCCATCCCATTTCCGTGCCGTTATCGATGCAATAAAGGATGTTACGAATGACTTTGGTTTGACTCTGCCTAGGGGAGAGAATTTCAATTGTCCAATCTGGATGTAAATTGAAGGCATTAGCCACTTGACCATCATGATCACGAGGAATTCGTTCCGTACGAAAAACAGTAATATCTGGCACAAGCGATCGCCCACCAAAAGTACACCGTAGCTCTGGGAATGCTTGGGCAGTTCTTTCTGGTTTCAAGGCGATGGTTAAAGCAAAACTCAATTCTCGTTGAAGGATACTGTGCTTTCCTTGAGGCATGGGTTTTTGAGTAATTTTTCCGTCCATATATTGACTAGCAGGAGTTGTTTCTGGTAACTCTAGAAATTCCTCTAGTGATAATGGTTTAGTTGTTGTTTGCACCATATAATTGCCTTGATTTTATCAATTAATTTTATGATTTTATTATAAAATCAATCATTCAAAACTTAGTTCAACCAACCTAAAATCATGCCGCAAAGTAAAATAAATCCTAACCAAACATTTTGTCCAAAAATTTCCCCGTAGGTAGATCGAGGAATTTCATCTGAACGTAAGCGTAAATCCTGAATTATCCAGCCTATAATAGCTATTCCTAATGTAATCCAAAAGCAAAAATTAAGCTCTAAAATTACTGCTAAATAACCTAATAAACCCCCTGTAAGCAGAAAAAATATGCCCACGGCATCAGCCGCATATTTGCCGAAAAATAAGGCACTTGAATTAATCCCAATTTTTTGATCATCTTCTCGATCAGACATGGCATAAACTGTATCAAATCCTAATGTCCAAGATATGGTTGCTCCCCATAAAATCCAAGTAGCATCCTCCAATTTAGCCGTTACAGCTGTCCAACTAATTAAAACAGCAAAGCCCCAAGCTAGGGATAAAACTAATTGAGGAATGGGAAAAAATCGCTTAGCTAGGGGATAACAGATAATAATTGGGACTGCTGCAACACATAACCAAAAACTTAAAGAATTGAGATAGAATGCTAATATAGCGGCGCATCCTAGGGCAATTAAAGCAATCACAATACCGATTTTGATTGATAGAGATTTTTCCGCTAAAGGACGGGTTCGGGTTCTTTCCACTTGGGGATCAATATCTCTATCCCACAAATCATTAATCACGCAACCCGTTGCACTCGTAGCTAAAGTTCCTAAAATAATAACCCCGATTAGAGGAAGGGGAGGAGTTCCTTTAGCAGCTAAAAATATTGCCCATAGAGCAGGAATCATCAAAATTAGCCTGCCTGCCGGTTTGTTCCACCGTAACAATCTAATAATAGTTAACCACGTAGGTTCAGGAGTAGATTGAGAAGTAGTAACCATTTCACTCGCCTAAATATTTAGTTTAGCACGAGTTTTTTGGTTGAAGCCACTTTGCAAAAACATCGATGCTACTGCTTTGAGCTACCCTGTTTTGAGGGAAGGAGATACGGATGATTGCCTAGGACGATCAGACTGAATTTGGACTTGATTGGGGACAAACATAAAGGTTTTTTCGGCCACCCAAAAGGTTTGACCATCAATAGCACAAATTCCTCCTGCCATCCAGTCTACAACTCTTTGCGCTTTATCTGTTGTTAATTGGTCGAGAATCAAAACAACCGTTTTACGCTCTTGAACTAATTGCAAAGCTTGGCGAGTTTCTTCTATAGAGTATATAGTTCTAACAATAATTTCGTTGAGAGAATGCTCAGCAACAGACCAATCAATTCGAGGTATTTGAGTCATTGCTTTTGTTTTAAATATCTATAGATTTAAAAATGGTTAAAAGTTTGATAAAAAAAAAGAGTTATTTGGGGAGATAATCAAGACAATTAAGCTAATAACTTCAGAAACTTAGAGTTATCCTTAAATTTCTATTTTTTAATGTCGATCAATCATAATAATTTGAAAATTAAACATAATTTAAAAACAAATTTACTAAATAGTATTATAACCATAGCTTAATCTAGAAACAACATTGTATCTTTCATAACATTATGCTAATTTTTGGCTTACTTGTGTTCTGGCAAAATAGCAAAGCTAAATTAAATGCCAAATACAATCTAAAATTGATTACTATTTAGGATTAGAGCCGAATCTCTCGGTCTCAATATTTGAGCATCAATTCGTAGTTTAACTTTTTACAATTACAATTAGCCACTTTTCCTTACATTCTTAATATTCTCTTTATCTTTATTTCTGCGAGAAAACACCTAATTTTCGGTTTATTTAGGCTAAAATAGCATTATTATTGAATTCAAGATTTAACTATTGCTCATTTGGTTTAAATGACTTCAATAATCTCGGTATATTCAAATTGATTAGGACTGGGTTTAACTAAGGGATAATTAATTCCGTTTAATTGAATTGAATCTTGTTCACAATCAACTTTGGGGGAATAATAAACTAAAATATATTCTTTACCGATATAGTTAGCCGTTTCTTGTGCTACTTCGCCGCGCCATTGAGTTTTAGTAACTAAAATGATCAATTGATTGGCTAATTGGGGAATGAATTTGGCTACCTGTCGGCGATAAATTTCATCAAGACTTCCGAAGGGTGAGTCCATCACAATGGGAAAAGTGCTGCTATCAGGACCCATCAAGGTATTTTTTTGACTCCATTCCCTCACTCTGTCAATAATACCACCAATAAAAGATAAACTCAAGATCTGATTTTCTCCGGTGGAAGCAGCTACTTGAACAGCCACACCTGAAGTATTTTCTACGAGGTTTAGTTCGTAATTTGGTTTTAAGCGAGGAATATAAGGGGTAAAGGAAATGGAACTAAAAATTTCTTGTACCCGTTGTTCTAACGAGAGGCGAAATTGTTTTTCCAATCGACTTCTAACTTCGATCAATCTTTTCCTAGATTCTTGACTAGCTGCAATTCTCCGTTTAGCTAAGGTTTGTTTATCTTCTTTTTGTTTATGTTTAATAAGTTGTTTAGTAATATCTTGAATTTGTTTTTCTAATGCCTCAATTTTTTGTTGAGTTGCTCCTTGTTCTAAATGAAATTCTCGAATCAATTCATCAGTTTTATCTAATTGTTTTTGCAGAGCTTTGATGTCTTCATTGGGATAGTGGCGAAATTTATCTTCAATGGTATCTAATGCTCTTTCAACTCTTGATAATTCGGTAAGAGATTGATTAATTGTTTGCTGTTCTCTATCCACACTTGACCAAAAATCAATTATTTGATTGTCTATTTCATTAACTTGAGATTCTAGGCGAATAGCTGATTCTTCTACTTCGGCAATTCCTGCTTTATTCATCCACTCTTTAACTTGATTATAAGCAAGTTTATCTTCGGTTAATTCATTGCCACAAATACAACGTTTTCTGGCTAATAATTGTTGAACAAACTGTTGTTTGATTCCACTGGGTAATTCTCCCCGTTGACGTAAATTAGTGATTAAGGAATTAAACTGAGGTATGATATTATTTAAAAAAACTGTATAACCACGACTAGAAATAAAAGATCTGAGCTTTTTTTTAGATTCTAATAAACTATTTTGGAGAAATTTTTCTTGATTTTCTAAGCTTTCTTTGTTTTGTTTTAATTCTTCACTTCCCCCTAATTCTAATAATCTTTTTGCAGCTTCTTTTTTATTACTTTCTAATAAGAGCAATTGTTGTAAATTATGCTCTTTTTCTACAGTTAAATTATCTCTTTCTTGTTCTAATTTAGCTTGTTTTCTCAAAAGTTCTTTAGTTTGAGTGCTACCAATAGTCTCTAGCTCATTCTCTAGAATTTTAACAATTTTTTTTAAATGATCAATAGCTCGATCTAACACCTTGACACCTAATAATTCTTTAGTGTCATCTGCTATATTATTTTTTTCATTGGAACGAAAAATATGTTCAATATGTTCCCCATCAAAAAAGAAATATTGATGTAAACTTTCAGGTAAAATCTGATTAATAATATCCTCCGGTTGTTCCATGGGAGGAAACCATCGTCCATCGGCTTCAGCAACAGACATTAAAAATTGAGTTTTGCTATATTGAATAGTATCATCAGCATCCCTATAAGCGTAACATTTTCGTTTAACTTGATAGCGTTTATTTTGATGTTCAAAGTAAATTTCTGCCCAACATTCTACCGATGCACCTACTTGTGCTTCAGTAATTGCCCGTTTATTAATTAATAATTCAGGGGAAGTAAAAGCAGCAGTGAATCTTTCATAAAGTACCCAAGTAAAAGTATTGAGCAAAGTTGTTTTTCCTGCTCCATTATTGCCATGAATAATAGTTGTATTACGCTCTCCAGAAGCTAAAATTATTTCTGGAGTTTTGCCATAAAATTGTCGGAAATTACACAATTTAATCGAAAGAATTTTCATCGAATTACTTCTTTAACAATTCTAAGGATATCATCATTAATATTACGGGGTATCTTCATATATAATTTATCTTTTTCTAGCTTTAAAACTCGCTCCATAATTTCCCTAATTTCTGGCGGTGCATTAGTAATTGGTTCTTGAACTTTATTTAAGGTTTCAGATTGAGACATGATTGAGAATTTAGAATTCAGAATTTAGAATTTAGTTGATTATTCATTCTTGAAGGGATGGGCCATATTTTCAGGACGAACCAGAAAGTCAAATTCTTCAGCAGTTAAAAATCCTAGCTCTGCACAAGCTTGTTGTAAAGTAGTTTTCTCAGTATAAGCTTTTTTAGCAACTTGGGCAGCCTTATCATAGCCGATATGGGGGTTTAAAGCAGTAACTAACATCAAAGAATTAGTCACATAATCTTCAATTTGTTTTCTATTAGGTTCAAGTCCAATCACTAAATGATCTGTAAAAGAATCACAAGCATCGGCTAATAATGTAATGGAATTAAGCAGATTAAAAATCATCATTGGTTTAAAAACGTTAAGCTCAAAATTTCCTTGACTTCCTGCCATACTAATAGCTGTATCATTGCCCATAACTTGTACACAAACCATAGTCATTGCTTCACATTGAGTGGGATTTACCTTACCTGGCATAATCGAAGATCCTGGCTCATTAGCAGGTAAAATCAACTCTCCTAAACCACAACGGGGACCTGAACCTAACCAACGAATATCGTTAGCAATTTTCATCAAAGAAGTGGCTAAAGTTTTAAGACTTCCACTCGCCATCACCATAGCATCATGGGCAGCTAAGGCAGCAAATTTATTAGCAGATGAAACAAAAGGTAACCCTGTTAATTGAGCAATCTCATTAGCTACTCTTTGGGCAAATTCGTGATGGGTATTTAATCCTGTTCCTACGGCAGTTCCACCAATAGCTAATTCATAGAGATCGGGTAATATTTGTTGCAAGCGATCGCCGTTTTTATCGAGTTGGGAAACATAACCAGAAAACTCCTGTCCCAAAGTCAAAGGAACCGCATCCATCAAATGGGTTCTACCAATTTTTACAATGTCATTAAACTGCTCTTTTTTAGTAGCTAAAGCATTGCGCAATTTAATCACCGTTGGCAGCAAATTATGGGTGATTTCCTCCACCGCAGCAATGTGCATAGCCGTGGGAAAAGTATCATTAGAAGACTGAGACATATTAACATGATCATTGGGGTGAATGGGGTCTTTGCTACCTAATATTCCCCCTGCTATTTCAATCCCACGGTTAGCGATCACTTCATTGGCATTCATGTTAGTTTGGGTTCCACTTCCGGTTTGCCAAATACTCAGAGGAAAATGAGCGTCTAGTTCTCCTTCAATTACTTCATCTGCTGCTTTGATGATTAATTCTGCCTTATCGGGGGGTAATTTTCCTAAATCACAATTAACCTTAGCCGCTGCTTTTTTGAGGATACCGATCGCCCGAATCATTTCTGGGGGCATAATATCTTCACCAATGGCGAAATAATGGAGCGATCGCTGAGTTTGCGCTCCCCAATAACAATTATCAGCTACTTCAATCGATCCCATACTGTCGGTTTCAGTGCGCATTATCACCTTTGAAAGAATAAATCGAACAATTATCTATAATATAGTAGTTTTCATGGTGATGAGATAGCAAGTTGTTGGGATAGTACACACTTTTAGGTACAAAAGCTATTTAAAGACAAGAAAAAATCTTAAAAAATTAGGTGAGTAAACCAGTGAAAGTTACTCAACCCAATTAAACTTGAAAGATTCATAATGTACTCAATAGGATCAAAGGTATAGCGCTACGCATCAAGGTTAGGACATTTATAAAGCTTGAAATCAAGTCATAG
>DLXW01000081.1:1838-2501 GCA_003448685.1 Cyanothece sp. UBA12306 | reverse complement strand
TAATTGCGCGTAGCGCTATAGTCGCCTTTGATCCTTCCCTTTTTCTATTGTAACAATAATTTATCGAGAAATTTAACGGGAGTTCTCTTGTTGGATTTTCAAGATAGATTTTTTAGTGATAAACAGCTCGATTTAGTCGAGCCAGAATTTATTATTTAATAATTGATCAACATCTTTGGTAAAAGGACAAATATGAGGAAACAGCGTGTTCAAATAATGTAATCAAACGCTTTTCTAATGCTCGTTTATCTCGCTTCGCCAAAGACTCTACTTCATCGATTAAATTATCTAGATCAACTTGGCTAAAATCTCCCGATTTTAATTGATTAACCGTCTCTGCAACCCAAAGAGCAAAATCTTGTTCATAGAGGGTTTTTATTTTAGCTAAAGTCATAATTTATATCCCCTTTTTCTTATGGCTTTATTTGTCTAATCTACCCTTGATTATTCTTTCTTGGTGAGTCTGTGGGGATCAATAGCAGTTGATCCCCACTTTAATCCTAGATTATATTGGCGATTAAAAGATTAAGCAGTTTCTAATAAACCACTATGTCTTAACAAAGGTTCGGTTTTAGGTTCTCGTCCTCGGAAACTTTTAAAAATCTCCATCGGGTGTATACTTCCCCCTAAAGCTAATACCGTATCTCGAAAATTTTGACCTGT
>DLXW01000081.1:0-1605 GCA_003448685.1 Cyanothece sp. UBA12306 | reverse complement strand
CACTGCTTCTTCATTTTCTAAACCAGCTTCTTCAAAAGCAGAAAACGCATCTGCACTCAATACTTCTGCCCATTTATAACTATAATATCCTGCTGCATAACCTCCCGAAAAAATATGACCAAAAGCACATAAAAATGAATCTTCTGACAATGGTTGCATTACGGTCGTTTTGCGAGCAATACGCTCTCTTACTTGGCTAGGTTTTTCTGTTCCATTGGGTTGATAACGGTGGTGTAATTCCAAGTCTAAGAAACTAAAATGTAATTGACGCAACATAGCCGAACCACTCATATAATTGCGTGCATCCACCAACTTTTGATAATAATGTTCCGGTAAAGTTTCTCCTGTTTCATAATGCTTTGCCAAGTTAAACAAAGTCTTGCGATCATAACACCAATTCTCCATAAATTGACTAGGCAATTCCACCGCATCCCATTCAACGTTATTAATTCCAGATGCTCCAGGATAGTCCACTTTAGTTAACATATGTTGCAGTCCGTGGCCAAATTCATGGAATAGAGTAGTTACCTCATAAAAGGTCATTAAACTAGGTTTTCCATCTACAGGAGGAGTTTGATTACAAATTAGATAAGCTACGGGTAAACGAGTAGAAAATGTTCCATCTAGGCGAATTTTTGCCCGTCCAACACAATCATTCATCCAGGCCCCTCCTCTTTTTTCTGCTGGACGACTATAGGGGTCTAAATAAAAGTAAGCGATCGCCTCTCCTGTTTCATTGCTAACCTGAAAATAACGAACATCTTCGTGCCATACTGGTGCTTGACCATCCGCAGGGGTAATTGTCACCCCAAAAATGCGTTTAGCTAAAGTAAATAAACCGTTTAATACTTGGGGTAAGGGAAAATAAGGACGTAATTCTTCAGCAGTAAAATTGAATTTAGCCTCCCGTTGTTTTTCTGACCAAAAACTAAGATCCCAGTGCTTTAAGTCATCAGTTTGAGCAAAAGTTTTTAATTCTTCTAAATCCTGAACTGCTGCATCATAACTAACTTGGCGCAATTCCTCAAGCAGTTTTTCAACTGTTTCTACATCGGGAGCCATTTTACGGGCTAAACTAACCTCAGCATAGGTGTTATAGCCTAATAATTTGGCTTGTTCTTGGCGCAATTCTAAAATACGTTCAATCAAAGGATTATTATCTAATTCTCCTTGAGAAGCACGGGTTATAAAAGCCCGATAAACTTGCTCCCGTAAGTCTCCTCTAGTGCTATATTTAAGAAAAGGAAGATAACTAGGATAATCTAAAGTAATAATCCAAGGTCCTGTTTCTGGAGTTGCTTGTTCTTCCCCTTCAGAACGGGCCGTTTGAGCAGCTAAACTGAGTAAACTAGCGGGCAAACCATCAACTTCTTGTTCGGTAGTTAATTTCAGTTTAAAAGCTTTCGTAGCATCAAGAACATTATTAGAAAACTTAGTCGAAAGTTCGGCTAATTCTAGTTGAATTTGATTAAAGCGTTCCCGCTTTTCTCCTACTAACCCCACCCCAGCGAGTTCTGCTTCGCGGATAGCTGTCTCTACAATCCGTTTTTGAGCAGCTTCTAGGGTGTTCCATCCTTCCCTATCTTTAAGAGTTTTAAATGCCTC
>DLXW01000089.1:23143-23678 GCA_003448685.1 Cyanothece sp. UBA12306 | reverse complement strand
GGAGACTTGGAGACTTCGTTAATAAGCCTCTACTAACTTATAATTAAGCCATAACCATGCCACCATCGACATTAAATACCTGTCCTGTAATATAAGAAGCGGCGGGATCTGTAGCTAAAAACCGCACCATTCCTGCTACTTCTTCCGGCATTCCATAACGTCCGAGGGGAATAAATTTGATGATTTCTTCTGATTTAATATCGCTAGTCATGTCAGTAGTAATAAACCCTGGTGCAACCGCATTAACTGTCACTCCCCGACTGGCTAATTCTTTAGCAACTGTCTTAGTTAATCCAATTACTCCTGCTTTAGCCGCGCTATAATTAGCTTGACCAGGATTACCCATTAATCCCGAAACAGAAGTAATATTAATAATCCTTCCTGCTTTCTGTTTTAACATAGTTTTAATAACAGCTTTAGTGCAAAGAAATACCCCTGTTAAATTGAGATCAATTACTTCTTGCCACTGTTCAAGTTTCATCCGCATTAAAAGGGTATCGCGGGTAATTCCGGCATTATTAACTAAAACATCAAT
>DLXW01000089.1:22704-22921 GCA_003448685.1 Cyanothece sp. UBA12306 | reverse complement strand
CATTATTAACTAAAACATCAATGCGCCCAAATTTATCTAAAGTCGTTTTAATTAAACTATCAACCTCTTCGGTTTTAGAGACATCCCCTTGAACAGCGATCGCCTCTCCTCCACCGTCAACAATAGTCTGTACCACCTCCTCTGCTGCGGTACTCGAACGGGCATAGTTAACTACGACTTTTAACCCCTGTGAAGCTAAGGCTAAAGCGATCGCTTT
>DLXW01000089.1:22307-22476 GCA_003448685.1 Cyanothece sp. UBA12306 | reverse complement strand
CTAAGGCTAAAGCGATCGCTTTCCCAATACCCCGTGATGCCCCTGTAACAATAGCTACCTGTTCCTTTAATGCTTGATTGTCTACCATAATCAATATTTGGTGATTTTTCTTACCAAAGACCATCTTACGGGTTAAGGGGACGATTAAGAAGTCTCCAAGTCAGTAGGG
>DLXW01000089.1:10527-22069 GCA_003448685.1 Cyanothece sp. UBA12306 | reverse complement strand
AGTCAGTAGGGGCTTAATAATATTAAGCTCGTACAGAAGTTGTATTTGTAGCGAGGATTTAAAAAGGGGTTTTTAGAGCCAATTATCTTGATAAATGTAAATATTTAGGAGCGATCAGCCATTCGCCCCTACGGAATTTCTGACCTAAGCTGCTGATTTTTCGTTAGACTGAGGCAAGGAAATAAGCTTACTCCATTGCTTTTTAGGTTTGATTTGTGGACAGTCATTAGTTGAGGCCATTTCTTCAGTTTTTAAGAGGATTAAATACTCGTAAAAAGCTTGCAAAGTACACCAAGCAAACCCCGCTTTACCATCGAGAATGCCCCCTAAAATAAAATACATATAAAACCATCTTAAAAGGGGTCTAAAAGGTAATCGCAAAGACAGATCCTTAAGGGCGCGTCGTCGTTCAACTTCTGTGGAACCAAAGATTAATTTTAACCAATTAACTTGTCCATGTTGCAATTGACGGAGGGTTTCTTTTGCTTCATCGGTAGAGTAACGATTATGTTTTTCTATCCAACGATTTAACCCTTTACTACAGGTATAATGGGGATAGGTTTCTTTGATAAATCCGGTTGAACCGTGACAGACTTCCCTTTCTGTATGTCCATAGTCGGTGAACCAAACTTGACCTTTTTTGAGTAACCGTAATTGATAGCGAGGATACTGGGTACTACGCTTGATCCAGCTTCCCATAAACATGACCCGTTCTGCCACATAATAACCCACTTCCTGCTCGGTTTTCATGGCTTGCAAGCATTCGGCAAATAGTTGAGGTGTCATCCTTTCATCTGCTTCGAGAAGATATACCCAGTCGTGTTTAGTGGGGATATTTTCTAGCATCCAAGTCCTTTGTTTTCCGTGACTTTCAAAAGGGTGTTGGACGATACGAACGGGGTAGTTTGAGGCAATTTCAATGGTGCGATCGCTACTGTAGGAATCCACGATAATAATATCATCGGAGAACATAGCCGATTCAATACAAGCAGCAATATCTACTTCCTCGTTGTGTGTCAAGATATAAATGGAGAACATTGGCAGAATCTTATCAAAAATTAATTAATTAGTCTCTAAAATAGAGTATGATTGCCTATTTACTTCTAAAACTTAAGCTTTTCATTAACTTCGTCTTAGATCTTTTTGTTTAATTGCTCTGAGATTGGCGATCGCCAATCTTCTCAAAAACTGTAATCTTTCTGTACTAAGATTACAAACTACACAATAATTTTGGTAAATGAAAAAATACATCCATGAATCTACTGGATGTTTTTTTGAAGAGCAAGTCTTACTATTGATGATAAATTTGATAAAAACATTCATTTTATCTATCATGACTTAATTAATTTTCTTCCTGTGAGTCCAATTATCATTAAATTGTCCGCAGAATTATGGGCAGAAAATCGTCGTTTAGGACTGCCTACGGCTGAACTTAATAACACTGATGCTGATGTTATCATTGGAGCAACTTGTCAACTAATTCAAGAAGAATATCCTGGTCAAAGATTAATAGTAGCTACCACCAATGTTAAACATTTAAGTCGTTTTATTGAAGCAAAACAATGGACAGAAATTAATTAAAATTCTTTGTCTAAGAGACTGTTCCTAAAAAAGATAAAGAAAGCTGTCAACTCGAATTTTAGATTATGATTTTATATTTTCTGCCCCGCTTTTTTAACTTGCTAAAACCCCTTTACATCATCATAGAAAAGAAATTGATAGTGTCTTTTAATGCCACAATAAAGCGATCAATCTCTTCGCGGGTATTATAAAAATACAAGCTAACCCTCGCACTTCCAGAAGCATCAAATAGACGATGCAAAGGTTGAGTACAATGGTGTCCTGAACGAATGGCAACTCCTTCGTTATCTAACAAAGTTGATAAATCACTGCCATGAATTCCTTCAATATTAAATGACGCTAAAGCTGCCCTACCTTGGCCATCTCTAGTAGGTTTTGGACCATAAATTCTCAACTTAGGAATCTCTGCCAATTTCTTAAATAAATAGGCGGTTAATTCTGCTTCATAAGCATGAATTTCGGCAAAACCAATAGCAGTTAAATAATCTACCGCTGCTCCTAAGGCGATCGCTTCTCCAATAGCGGGGGTTCCTGCTTCAAATTTATGGGGTAATTCTCCATAGGTGAACCCCTCAAAAAATACCTCTCCTATCATCTCTCCACCACCCAAGAAAGGGGGCATTTCTTCTAAAATGTCTTTTTTGCCATAAAGAAAACCAATACCCGTTGGGGCGCACATTTTATGGCCACTAGCTACTAACCAATCACAGTCCATTTTTTGGACATCAATAGCTAAATGGGGCGCACTTTGACAAGCGTCAATTAATACTTTTGCTCCTGCTTTATGTGCTAAATTAACAATAGTTTCTACGGGATTAATACAGCCTAGGGTATTAGAAACATGAACTACTGCGACTAACTTAGTTTTATTGGATAATAGGGTCTTAAAATGTTCTAAATCAAATTCTTCGGTATCCGTTAACTGTACATATTTAATTACTGCACCAGTCTTTTGGGCTATCATTTGCCAGGGAACAATATTACTATGGTGTTCCATCACCGAAATGATAATTTCATCCCCTGGTTGTAAATTGTTTAGTCCCCAACTATAGGCAACTAAATTAATAGCTTCTGTGGCATTACGAGTCAAGACAATTTCTTGGGTTAATTTAGCATTAACAAATTTTGCTACTTTATCCCTTGCTGCTTCATAAGCTTCTGTTGCCCTGACACTTAAGCTGTGCGCCCCTCGATGTACATTGGCGTTATCTTTTTCATAGTAATCTTTGAGGGTATTAATTACTGTTAATGGTTTTTGGGACGTGGCAGCGTTATCAAGATAAATTAAGGGCTTTCCGTGAATTTGTTGATCTAAAATAGGAAAGTCTGAACGTACTTTAGCAGCGAGGGTTTTTTCTTGTATAGCAGTCATAATTATGAAGTCAGAAGTCAGAAGTCAGAAGTCAGAAGTCAGAAGTCGGTAGTTAGAAAATTAATTAATAACAATCAAATCAAAGGGTACGACAAGCAACGCATTGGCTGAGTCTTTTGCGAAGAGATTCGATTGGTATTTTATCTAAAATTTCGGTAGCAAAGGCATCAATTAATAGATTACGAGCATCGCTTTGGGTTAAGCCTCGACTTCTTAAATAAAATAGTTCATCGGACTCAAGTTGACTAATGGTTGCCCCGTGGGAACATTTTACATTGTCGGCGGTAATTTGTAATTCTGGTTTAGTATTAATTCTGGCTTTGGGAGACAATAGCAAATTCCGATTTAATTGGGTGGCATTTGTTAATTGAGCAGCTTTGGGAACGAAGATTTTCCCATTGAAAACTCCACGGGCTTGATCGTCTATGATACATTTATGTAGCTGATGACTAATGCCATAGGAATGATTGAGAAAAACTGAGCTATGGGTATCAGCAACTTGCTCTTCTCCTACCATTGTTAGACCATGAAGATAGGTTTCAGTTTGCTTGCCATGCTGAAAAATTTCTAAGTTGTGGCGTGATAATTTCGCCCCTAAATTAATTTCATTGCAAGTATAGCGACTGTCTTGACTCTGGGCGATCGCGGTTTTACCAATGTGAAAACTATCTCCTAATTCTCTTTGAATACGAGTGTGGTTAACTTGGGCGTTGTCTTTGACCCACATTTCTGTTACTGTATTGGTAAAGTAGGAGCCTCCTTGGCCAAAATCGGGACATTGTTCTGATACTGCTCCATAATGTTCTACTAATTGTAGGCTCGAATCTCTTTCTGCTACTATTAAAACTCGAGGTTGGATGAGACTGTGGGAGTTTGTAGCTACAGCCAGAAAAAGTAAATGAATGGGAATATCGACAACAGTGCCAGGATCAACCCAAACGATGGCAATTTGGTACATATCCGCCGTATTCATCAGGGTAAAAACATCTTTCGCACCATCGTGTTTTGCTAAATAATTAACAACTTCTTTTCTCTTTTCAGGTGCCAGCCCCATCATGTTTCCAATATAAACTCCCTTGGGTATATTAGAAAGATTTGATAACTCAGGAGCAAATTCTCCATTAACAAAAGTCAGACGGCTATTTTTAGCTTCTGTTAAGATAAAAGGAGATAAGGTATCTGAGAGAACTGTAGTTGATTTAGGTCTGGGATCAAACTTCAGCTTATATAATTCTGATAAATCAGTAAATTTCCACTCTTCATTCTTACTTGTTGGTAAGGGAACTTGAGTGACTCGATGAGTCGCGTTCTCCCGTAAAGTTTCTAAAAAGTCCACGCCCATTGCCGCCCTTTTAGACTCAAATTGCTGTACTAATTCTAACAAATAGTCGTCCCAATTGGCAGCTATATTTTCTGTTTTTTCGACAATTGATGTCATCACACTAATTCGCCTCTGAATTATTTCATTAAAGATACTTAGACTATTGACAATATTGCTCTAGAGTTTTTTTAGGCATTAGTTAGTAGTTTTTCTTCCACAAAATCATAACCAGTTGCTTCAAGTTCCAGGGCCAATTCTTTACCTCCGGTGGTAACAATTTTACCATCGTGCATGACATGAACATAGTGAGGTTCAATATAGTTTAGTAACCTTTGATAATGGGTAATAACTAATAAGGCATTATCGGGAGTCATTAATTGGTTAACTCCATTGGCTACAATTTTTAAAGCATCAATATCTAATCCAGAATCAATCTCATCTAAAATAGATAAAGTTGGTTCTAATAGAGCCATTTGCAAGATTTCATTGCGCTTCTTTTCTCCACCAGAGAATCCTTCATTGAGACTTCTTTCTAGAAAACTGGGGTTCATTTTGACGACTTCTAATTTTTGTTCAACTAAGTCTTCAAAATCAAAAGTATCGATTTCTTCTAGTCCCAAATATTGACGACGGGCATTATAAGCAACTCGGAGAAAATCTAAATTACTTACACCAGGAATTTCTAGGGGATATTGAAAGGCTAAAAAGATCCCCATTTTGGACCGTTCATCGGGGTCTTTATCGAGAATATTTTCTCCTTTATAAAGAACTTCCCCTCCGGTAATTTCATAGTCAGGATGGCCAGCTAAAACCTTAGATAAGGTACTCTTTCCTGAACCATTTCTTCCCATGATGGCATGGACTTCACCGGATTTAATTTCCAGGTTCAGTCCTTTAATAATAGGAGTGCCTTCCACATTAGCAGTTAAATTTTTAACAGACAGAATAATATCACTCATTTTACTAATTACTAATTACTATTTACCGTTTACTGATTACTGTTCACTGTTTCCCGTTACCCAACAGTTCCTTCTAACTTGAGGCTGAGTAATTTGTCTGCTTCTGAGGCAAATTCCATAGGTAATTCACTCAAGACATCTTTACAGAAACCACTAACTAACATTGAAACTGCATCTTCTTCAGAAATTCCCCTTTGGGCAAAATAAAATAGTTGATCTTCTCCAATTTTAGAAGTTGATGCTTCATGTTCTACTTTGGCTGTATTATTATCAACCTGAATATAGGGAAAAGTATTAGCTTCGGCGTTATCTCCAATCAACATTGAATCACATTGGGAGTAATTTCTTGCCCCCGTTGCTTTCGGTCCCATTTTTACTAATCCACGATAACTATTTTTAGAACCGCCAGCAGAGATACCTTTAGAAATAATTGTACTTCGGGTATTTTTGCCGATATGAACCATTTTTGTCCCAGTATCAGCCTGTTGTTTATTATTAGTCAGGGCGATAGAATAAAATTCTCCTACCGAATTATCTCCAACTAAAACACAACTGGGGTATTTCCAAGTAATAGCAGAACCCGTTTCTACTTGAGTCCAAGAAATTTTAGAATTAATTCCTTTACACAGTCCTCTTTTAGTGACGAAATTATAAATTCCTCCTTTGCCATTTTCGTCTCCAGCGTACCAGTTTTGAACAGTAGAATATTTAATATTGGCATTATCTAAAGCTACTAATTCTACCACCGCAGCATGGAGTTGGTTGCTATCATACATGGGGGCGGTACAACCTTCAAGATAACTAACAGAAGCCCCCTCTTCTGCTACAATTAATGTCCGTTCAAACTGTCCCGTATCTCCACTATTAATACGGAAATAGGTAGACAATTCCATAGGGCATTCTACCCCTTTAGGAATGAAAACAAAAGAGCCATCGCTAAAGACAGCAGCATTGAGGGCAGCAAAAAAGTTATCGGCGACTGGAACCACACTACCGAGGTATTTTTTGATTAATTCAGGGTGTTCTTGTAATGCTTCTGAAATAGAACAAAAAATGACTCCAGCTTCCCCCAATTTTTCCTTAAAGGTTGTGGCAATAGAAACACTATCAAAAATTGCATCTACGGCGACATTTCCTAAGCGTTTCTGTTCAGAAAGGGGAATACCTAATTTTTCAAAAGTTTCCAATAAAGTGGGGTCAACTTCATCAAGACTTCCTAGCTTTTCCTTCTTCTGTTTTGGGGCAGAATAATAAATAATATTTTGATAGTCAATGGCAGGATAATTTACATGGGGCCAAGTTGGTTCTGTCATTTTCTGCCATTGTTGATATGCTTTGAGACGAAACTCTAACATAAAGTCAGGTTCGTTTTTTTTAGCAGAAATTAGCCGAATAACGTCTTCATTGAGTCCGCGAGGAATGGTATCGGATTCAATGTCGGTAACAAACCCATATTTATAGGGTTGGTTGACTAAAGTTTTGACTGATGTGGCACTCATTAATTTTGTGTTCTCCATTTCCCTTGAATAATCTCTCTACCATAGATAGAGAGGAATTTAGCCCTAGCCATAACATTTCAGATGGCGACAATTTAAGGCTTTTATTTGGATGCAATCAATCACCCAAGTAGTTTAACAACATTTTTGTTGCTCAACTCTATTCTACAATAGAATAACAATGTTATTGTTGTCAAAGTAACATTCAAATTCTTTTTGAATATTTATTTAACAGCTTTTTCAGGGTAAAATTAGAACAATAAAGCTATTTAATCGAATTTTTACCCATTATCTATCGATTTAACTACCTATTCAACCGCCAGTAACCTGGAACAATGACTATTATCCATCCCCCCTCCACCAAAGAAGATATCTTACAATATCTACTAAAACAGGGACAAGCCAGCGCCCAGGAATTAGCCCAAACCCTGGAAATTACTCCCCAAGCCACTCGCCGTCATCTCAAAGACTTAGAAGCAGATGGGCTAATTGAACATCAGTCCGCCCAAGAAGGGTTGGGACGGCCACAATACATTTACCATCTTAGTAAACAAGGACGCGATCGCTTTCCTAATGGCTATGGGGAGTTTGCCGTTTCTTTCTTGGATACCCTCACTGAAACCGTTGGAAAACAGCAGGTAAGAGAAGTCTTGCGCAAACAATGGGAACGTAAGGCCCAAGAATATCGCCAGAGTATAGGCGAGGGAAATCTGGAAGAAAGGGTGAATAAGTTGGTGGAATTGCGCCAAGAAGAGGGTTATATGGCGGAATTACACCTGTTTAAACCCAAAAATGGTCTTCAAGGCCAAACCGAAGGTTACATCCTTGCTGAGCATCACTGTGCCATTTCTGAAGTAGCTGAGTCTTACCCAACTGTTTGTGATCACGAATTAGAAATGTTCGCTGCCATCCTACCTGATTGTACCGTTGAACGGACTCATTGGATTAATGAAGGTGAACATAATTGTGGGTATTTAATCAAAAAAAAACGATCGTAAAGAAGGCATAATTATAACGTTTCTCACTTTGGTGAGGTACACTTTGATTTTCTTTCGACTGCCTACTGCCAAACTGCCGACTCCCCAAAACCATTAACTTCTGTACCTCACGAGTATGAGAACTGCTATAAAACTGAATATTTAATAGCTATTCATTAAAAAATCAACCAGATAAATTTAATTATGAATCAACCTCAATCCCCCAACCAATTTCTGACCCCTGAAGAATCAGCAGATGTTGATAAAGCCTTGCTTTCGTCTTCAGAAAAGTTTTTGACTCGTTTAACTATTTCTTCTCTAAGATTATTAAAAGTCATTGCTAAAGATACAGGGGTGGCGATAGATGAGTTAACTCATATTCAAGTCATAAAATGGATAGAAAATGATGCTAAAATTAAGCGAGAAAAAGGAAATGATGCTGCCGTTTTGCGATGGTAAATTTTAGTACAGCAAGGAATTAATAATAGTTAATTATTAGTTATTATAAATAAGTTCCCCTTTGCTCATGATATTTGCCCAGTTATCAATCTTAAGATAATGAAAAATAACCTAAAGTACATCTCAATTAACCGAGAAATGTTATATAATTACTAATTATTCATTATTAATTTGTTGATTTTTACCATGACTATTACCTTAAAAGTCCCCAGTATTGCCTGTGAAGGTTGTGCTAATACTATTACAGAAGCTATTCACAGTGAAAAACCAGAAGCTAAAGTATCTGTAAATGTTTCTTCAAAAGTAGTGACGGTTGAAACAGAAGTTTCTGAAGAAATCATTAAGAATATTATTGAAGGTGCAGGCCATACGATTGAACCATAGTGTTTAACCAATTTTATAGCTGGTACTATGAAATAGTTAAATGTTTGTGACAAATAGTTGATTAATTAAGTGAGAAGATGAGAATAGAGATAAAATCTCAAATTCTGCTTCTCTTAAACAAAAATATCTATTGATAACATTGTTTTTGACCTTATCATAATCAGCAAAACTTCAGCAATCTTAACTCTATTTTGATTAAGGTTGATCGGGGTAATTGTGCTAACTTAGTTTAACCATAATGTCTAAAATCCTAACCTATCGACTATTCCAAGGGGTTATTATCCTTTTAGGAATATTATTGTCTTTTGAGTTAATCTCTAACTTAGTGATTGAAGGGTTGTGGTTTCAAGAAGTTGATTATCTGAGTATTTTTTTAAAACGTTTATTATGGCAATTCTCCCTATTAGGATTTACCAGTAGCTTTTCTTGCTGGTTTCTGCTGCGTAATTTACATCAAGCTGAAACTAATCAATGGCATGATATACCCCAAACATACTCTACTAAAGGACGAAAAAAACGAGATCGTCACCTCAATAAACCAAAACAAATATTACCAGAATCTCGTTCTCTTAGATTGTCTAGCCTATTGTTCATAACAGTTATTTTAGCAGGTCTGAGTGGCTTAATGTTAATCTATTATGGGCAAGTAGTTTACAATGTATGGACTATCGACTTTAATCTTCCCAAAATAACCCCTCCTCTTCCCTCACCTTTTTACTTCAATTCTTTACCTAATCTTGTTTCCCAAATTACTAGTCATCTTTGGCAAATTGGGTTAATTGGTAGCTTAACCATTTTAACATTGATTAGGGTGAAATTTTTATTAAGAATAATAGCCGTTATTTTTAGTCTAATCTTTGGATTAGTTTTGTCAGGAAATTGGGGCAGAATCCTGCAATATTTTAACTTAACTTCTTTCTTAGAAGTTGATCCGCAATTTAACAAAGATATTAGCTTTTATGTTTTTGAATTACCTTTTTGGAAACTGATCAATTTTTGGTTAGGAGGATTATTTCTTTATGCTTTAATTGCTGTTAGTCTAACTTATTTATTATCAGCAAAAAGTCTTTCTCAAGGTAAATTTCCAGGTTTTTCTCGTCAGCAACTACGCCATTTATATATCTTAGGGGGACTCACCTTTTCCATTATTGGACTACGCCACTGGTTAGATCGTTATGACTTATTATATTCTCCCCGTGGGGTAGTTTATGGAGCGAGTTATACAGATATTCATGTAACACTACCCTTTGATAACTTATTATCGATTGTCTCCGCTATGATCGCCCTTTGGTTATTGTGTAAAGGAATTATGGGATGGGGAAAAACCAAGAGAATGCGATCAATCAAAAGTAAACGTTTACCCCATTTTCCTTTTTCTCCCTTTCCTTTTATCATTTATTTGGGTATTTTAATCATGGGAATAGGGGTTAACGAAATAGTACAAAGCGCAGTAGTTCAACCCAATGAACTCGATCGCGAACGTCCCTATATTGAAAGGAATATTGCTCTAACTCGTGCTGCTTTTAATTTAGATAAAATCCAAATTGACACCCTTAATGCAAGTGGTAAGCTAACAGAAATAGAACTAGAAAATAATCGTTTAACTGTCGATAATATTCCCCTCTGGGATGCTCGTCCTTTACTCCAGACTAATCGTCAATTACAACAAATTCGTCTTTATTATCGGTTTCCTGATGCCGATATTGATCGCTATACCTTTCCTAATAAAGATACAAATTCCCAGATTAATAATACCAAGCGACAAGTCTTAATTGCTGCCAGAGAACTTGATTACAATGAAGTTCCCCAACAAGCTAAAACTTGGGTCAATAAACATTTAATCTATACCCATGGTTATGGATTTACCTTATCACCAGTTCATCAAGTTGCCCAAGGAGGATTACCCTATTATTTTGTTAAAAATATTGGTACAGTAAATAATATAGGAGAATTACAAACCTCAAGTAATCTTATCCGTGATAGTATTCCTATCAATAACCCTCGTATCTATTTTGGAGAATTAACTAATACTTATATCATGACTAAGACGGGGATTGAAGAATTAGACTATCCCAGTGGTCAAGATAATGCTTATAATATTTATGATGGTCGAGGAGGTATTCCCATTGGTTATCTACCCCAAAAACTGCTATTTGCCCAATATCTTAAAGACTGGCAAATGCTTTTTACCGAAAAAATAACTCCTCAGACGCGAGTATTATTTCGCCGTAATATTAATCGTCGTATTCGAGAAATTGCTCCATTTCTTCGTTTTGATCGAGATCCCTATTTAGTAACAGCAAAAGTTGATCAAAATAGTCAAAGTAGTCTTTATTGGGTGATTGATGCTTATACTACCAGTGATAGTTATCCCTATTCCGATCCAGGTAATCGAAATTTTAATTATATTCGTAACTCAATTAAAATTGTCGTTGATGCTTACAATGGTAATGTAGAATTTTATATCGTTGATCCAAGTGATCCTCTCATTCAAACTTGGCAAAAAGTTTTCCCAGAATTATTTAAACCTTTAGGGGAAATGGCAAACAATATCAAAGTTCATATCCGCTACCCCCAAGATTTGTATAATACTCAAGCAGAACGACTTCTAACCTATCATATGACTGATGCTCAAGTGTTTTATAATCGAGAGGATCAATGGCGTATTCCCCAGGAAATTTATGGAGAAAAAAAACAACCCATTGAACCCTATTATCTGCTGATGAATTTTGCGCACAATGATCAAGAATTTATTTTAGTTAACTTTTTTACTCCCACCAGTCGTAATAATCTAATTGCTGGATTATTTGCTCGTTCCGATGGTAAAAATTATGGTAGACTGAACCTAATTCAATTACCGAAACAGAGAGTTATTTATGGGCCCGAACAAATAGAAGCTTTAATTAACCAAGATCCAGTGATTTCTCAGCAGATTTCCCTTTGGAATCGCCAAGGTTCTCGTGTGATTCAGGGTAATTTATTAGTAATTCCTT
>DLXW01000089.1:3167-10369 GCA_003448685.1 Cyanothece sp. UBA12306 | reverse complement strand
ATTAGTAATTCCTTTTCTCAAAGAACAATCCCTTCTCTATGTAGAACCTTTATATTTAGAAGCTGAACAAAATAGTTTACCAACTTTAGTGCGGGTAATTGTAGTTTATGAAAATCAAATTGTAATGGCAGAAACTCTAGATGAGGGACTAAAATCAATTTTTGAGACGACACAATCTACCTCGAAAACAATTATTCGTCCATTAGAAGAAGAAGAACTTGTTATACCAGAATTACCCTAATTCAAGACTACTAAGAACTTTGCTTGATCGTTTAGAATAAAATTGCATCATTATTTTAATTTGAGTGAAAATTCCAAGATGAGCTTTATTGCCGTTATTGACTACGATATGGGAAACTTACACTCAGCTTGTAAGGGATTAGAAAAAGCAGGAGTAACCCCGAAAGTGACTGATTCTGCTGAAGATATCGCTCAAGCTGCGGGAATTGTCTTACCTGGAGTGGGTTCTTTTGATCCTGCCATGCAACATTTGCGATCGCGTAATTTAGTTGATCCCATCAAAGATGCGATCGCTGCTAAAAAACCTTTTTTAGGTATTTGTTTAGGTTTACAAATTCTCTTTGATGCTTCAGAAGAAGGAGAAGAACCAGGGTTAGGAATTATCCCTGGAATGGTGCGACGTTTTCATTCTGAACCCGATCTTACTATTCCCCACATGGGTTGGAATCAATTGGAATTTACCCAACCTAATTTGAGTTTATGGCAAGGTTTAGAGACTCACCCCTATGTTTACTTTGTTCACTCTTATTATGTTGATCCCATCGACAACAATATGACAGCTGCAACGGTTACCCACGGAACTCAAACAGTCACAGCAGCTATTGCTTTTGATAACTTAATTGCAGTGCAATTTCACCCAGAAAAGTCATCAGATGATGGGTTGAAAATTCTGTCTAATTTCGTTAGTTTAGTCACTAAATAATTCATAATTCATCAATGCGAATTTATGGCAATCGGTTATTGACTACTTTACCTGGACAATTAACTCGTCCTACATCTGCTAAAGTTAGGGAAGCTTTATTTAATATTTGGCAAGAATCAATAGAAGGATGCCATTGGTTAGATTTATGCGCAGGAAATGGCTCAATGGGAGCAGAAGCTTTATGTCGAGGAGCAAGGGAAGTTATTGGGGTAGAAAAGTATGGCAAAGCTTGCCGAATTATCAATCAAAATTGGCAAAAAATCTCTAAGGATAACCAACAATTTAGAGTTATCCAAGGAGATGTTATTAAAGTTCTAAAAAGCTTAGACAAACAATTTGATTATATTTATTTTGATCCTCCCTATGCTAGTCAATTATATCAACCTGTTTTAGGAATAATATCTAATTATAAATTGTTAGCGTATCAAGGAGAAATTGCTGTAGAACATAATCCCAAGTTATGGCAAGCAATAGAGATAAACGGATTAAAAATATGTCGAAAAAAATCCTATGGAAATACTTTTTTGACTTTTTATGAAAACTCAGATATCACTTATTAGTTTTTATTTTCTAATAAAATCTCTATTAAATGTTTAACAGTATTTTCTAGTTTTTTAAGTCTTTTTTCTAATGTTATTGGAGGAGCAAATCCTTCAATGGCTTTTAAAAGTGTAGAAAGACTTGGAATTGAGCAAGGTAGACAAGAAGGGATTGACCAAGGCTTACAACAGGGAATCGAGCGAGAAGCCAATTTTGTATCACGCCTGCTAAACTGTCGTCTCGGTCAAGTCTCTGGCAGTTTCCTAGTTTTACATTTAATGATTTAAAGAGAAATCGGATTAAATGGTTGAGTACAAGTGGGACAATTACAACCAGATAAATGAGCTAAAATAGGGTTCTTTGAATTTGCTGCCATGTTTAAATAAGAACTAGATAAATTTAAGTTAACTGTGGATTTTGTTTGAGATAAAATATCTGAAGTGTCAGAAGGAGTAGATAAGGGAGTTGCCTGAGCGGTTTGGGATATGATTAGAAGGGTCAGGAAACTGGCTGAAGACACAAACCCTGTTAAAATATATTTAGTCATTAGAACACCGCGCGGTTAATTAACTTACTAATTGTAGCTAAGTAAATTATAGTAAATAGCTTCCCTGATTGTCTACTCAAACTTTTTGGGGGTTCGATAAAGTAATTCTCAAAGATTTAAACTCTTTATGAGCCTTCGTTCTAAAAAAAAGAGATGAGCATTAAGCTCATCTCTAACAATGACACGCGAATCGATTAATGCAACCTAGGATTGTGTTGAACCAAACTCATAAACTCCTGACGAGTTTTAGCATCATTGGCAAATTCCCCTCTAAGCGCACTGGTGGAAGTCCAAGAACCAGGTTTTTGCACGCCTCGCATTACCATACACATATGAGTTGCCTCTACAACCACGGCCACCCCTTTCGGTTTTAATAATCCTTGAAGTGCATCTGCAATCTGTGCGGTTAATCTTTCCTGTACTTGCAAACGTCGTCCGTACATTTCACAAATACGAGCAATTTTTGAGAGTCCAATTACTTTCCCATCGGGAATATAAGCCACATGAGCGCGGCCGAGAATGGGTAATATATGATGTTCACAGGAACTAAATAGGTCAATATCACGAACTAAGACCATTTCATCAGTATTTTCATGAAAGACTGCCCCATTCAGCAGTTCATCTAAAGATTGATGATAGCCAGAAGTCAAAAATTTAAGGGCTTTAACCACTCGTTTTGGTGTATCTTTTAAACCTTCGCGATCGGGATCTTCTCCTAATCCTAACAGTAAAGTCCTTACCGCTTGGCGCATCTCCTCCTCAGAAACGGGAGGCTGTTGTGTCGTCGTTAATGATGGTAATTTATTACCGATTTTGTCAACTTGATTGGGTTCAGAGTGAGCTAAGGTCATAAGTTTGAGTTAAATTAAACAGTAAGAGAAGTAGCTAAGCAGTTGTTTAGCTGTTGGCGGAGTTTATCGGCATCTAAATGAGGACCGATAAAGACTAGCTGGTTAGCAGGGGAATTAGACCAGGGTTCGGACTTAATTTCGTTGCGCTGTCCGCATAGTTGGAAAATGTGACGTAATTCGCTCCCTGCAAACCAAACAATTCCTTTGGCACGAAATACTTCTAGGGGAAGTCCTTCGTTTAAAAACTTGTGAAATTTATAGACATCAAAGGGTTTATCGCTTTGAAAAGACAGGGACATAAAACCATCTGTTTTCAGGTGATGGGAATTGTGGCGGTATTCTTGTTCTTTAAAGCTATCTGTGCTAGTTAAACCCACATCCAAGATTAACGGTAACGGAACTTGGGCGTATTGGGTATGGATGATTCGGGGATTCTTTTTGATAGAGGTAATGTAGGTTTCTAATGCGGTTAATTGTTGCTTATTGGCCAAATCGGTTTTATTCAATAGGAGAATATCTCCATAGGCAATTTGTTTAAAGGCCACCTCGCTATCAAAGTGTTCTGGAGTAAAGCTTTCTGCGTCAATTAAGGTAATAACCGCGTCTAAGTGTGTAAAATACCGAAAATCTGAACCAACAAACGTCAAAATAATCGGTAAAGGGTCAGCTACCCCCGTCGTTTCGATAATCAAACGATCTACTTTTTCTTTCCTGGCTAAGATTCGTTTTACCGCTTCTACCAAACCGTCATTGATGGTGCAGCAAATACAACCATTGCTCAACTCTACCATGTCATCGTCATAGGAAACTAAAAGTTGAGCATCAATATTAATATCACCAAACTCGTTAACTAATACTGCAACTTTGTGATCAAGGTTATTATGCAGAATTTGATTGAGTAAGGTGGTTTTCCCACTACCGAGAAAGCCGGTAATAATTGTAACTGGTAATCCTTGCTGGTTAATCTCTGACATGGCGAAGAGAAGCAATTGGGTTTACAAAAGTTAATTATACTATAACGATAATCATTCTCAAAATAAAATAAAAAGATTGAGGCGATCAAAAGCTCTAAAATAGTAATTAAAAAGGTCAATTTGCAAAAATATGGAAACGATTACCATTCCCAAGGGATTTCGGGTAACTTCAAAACAATTCGACCAACTAGCACAAGTTGAACAGCTAGTGCGAATGGAGTTAACCAAAGATGGAGAATTAATTATTATGAGTCCCACTGGAGGAACAGCCGGTAGAAAGAATCGTCGTTTGACCCAGCAAATTGGAATTTGGACAGATAGAAATGGTATGGGAGAAGCCTTTGATTCTTCTACTGTGTTTGTTTTGCCTAATGGTGCAAGAAGAAGTCCTGATGTTAGCTGGATTAAACTAGAACAATGGAATCAATTAACTAAAGCGCAACAAGATGGCTTTCCTCCTATTGTTCCTGATTTTGTCATTGAATTAGTAAGTCCTAGTGATCTTAAGAATCAACGATACGAAGACTTACAGGCAAAAATGCAGGAATATTTAGAGAATGGCGTTAGACTCGGTTGGTTAATCGAACCATCAGCTAAAATGGTGGAAATATATAGATTAGGGCAGCAAGTAGAAATTTTAAATAATCCTCAAACTCTATCGGGAGAAGATATTTTACCTGGGTTTGTTTTAGATTTAAGGGAGATTTTTTGAATTTGAAATAAATTTAATAATTTAATTGCATCTATTAGAACTACCAAGGTAAAAAGTTAAGATGATCGGCAAGGGATTTGCTAATCCTGTAGTTTCAATAACTAAATAATCTACTTTTTCTTCTCTTTCTAAAACTCGATAAACAGCATTAACTAAACCATCATTAATGGTGCAACAAATACAACCATTATCTAATTCTATCATATCTGAATCCATTGAGATTAGTAGTTGCTCATCAATATTAATATCCCCAAATTCTCGGATATTTCGATAATGATTATCAATTTACGCTATTATGATAATGATTATCATTACAATAATTTACCAGTGGTCAGCCAATTAACTCAGTCTCCCTCACCAATCGCCAACCCAGAACAACTAGAACGCATTCGTCACACTTGCGCCCATGTCATGGCAATGGCAGTACAAATCCTCTTTCCAGAGACAAAAGTTACCATTGGTCCCACTACAGAGACGGGTTTTTATTACGATTTCGATCGCCCACAACCTTTTGCCCCTGAAGATTTGAAAAAAATTACCAAGCAAATGCGCTTTATTATTAAAGCTAATTTGCCGATTATTCGTGAAGAGATCACTAGGGAAGAAATTAAAGGCGAAATCGAACAGTTAGGGGAACCTTACAAACTAGAAATATTAGATAGCATCCCTGAAGGAGAAACCATCACTCGTTACTATATTGGCAGTCCCGACGGTGGTAGATTGCCCAATGTAGGAGAAAAGCTGAAAGCTGCTTTACCGGAATCTTCTTTGATTAAGCCTGTCAAAATTCCTGCTACGGTATTTTGGTGGGATCTCTGTGCCGGACCTCATATTAACTATACAGGCGAGATAAACCCCGATGCTTTCGCTTTAGAAAGCGTTGCTGGGGCATACTGGAGGGGAGATGAAAACAAAGCCCAATTACAACGCATTTATGGGACAGCTTGGGAAACCCCGGAACAATTAGACGCTTATTTACAACAACAGGAAGAAGCTAAACGCCGAGATCATCGCAAACTAGGAAAAGAGTTGAAACTGTTTAGTATTCAAGAAAATGCTGGTGGTGGTTTGGTATTTTGGCATCCTCGGGGTGCGACGATGCGCTACATCATCGAAGATTATTGGCGTAAGGCTCATTTAGATGGAGGTTACGAACTCCTCTATACTCCCCACGTTGCTAACTTAGAATTGTGGAAAACATCGGGACATTTTGACTTTTATCGGGAAAATATGTTTGATTCGATGGAGATTGAGCAACAGGCTTATCAAATCAAACCCATGAACTGTCCCTTTCACGTTTTAACTTATAAAAATGACCTCCATTCCTATCGAGAATTCCCTTTACGCTGGGCAGAATTAGGGACAGTATATCGCTATGAACGTTCTGGAGTTTTACATGGTTTGATGCGAGTGCGGGGTTTTACTCAAGATGATGCTCATATTTTCTGTTTACCCACACAAATTGCCCAAGAAATTCTCGGTGTACTAAATTTAACGGAAAAAATTCTTTCTGATTTTGGGTTTAAAGACTATGAAGTTAATCTTTCCACTCGCCCAGATAAGTTAGTGGGGACAGATGAAGGTTGGGAGTTAGCAACTCAGGCTTTAATAGAAGCGTTAAATAGCAAAGGTTGGGAATATATTGAGGATAAGGGAGGTGGTGCTTTCTATGGTCCTAAAATCGATATCAAAATTAAAGATGCCATTGGACGGACTTGGCAATGTTCCACTATCCAGGTAGATTTTAACTTACCAGAACGCTTTGACATGGAATATGTAGCGGTCGATGGTTCTCGTCAACGTCCTATTATGATTCATCGGGCAATTTTTGGGTCTTTAGAGCGTTTTTACGGAATTTTAATCGAAAACTATGCAGGAGATTTTCCTTTATGGTTAGCACCGATCCAATTACGTTTGCTACCAGTAAGTGATGAACAAAGGGAATATGGGGAAACTGTCGTTGCTACGCTAAAAGAGGCTGGTTATCGGGTAGAAATAGACTGCACAGGGGAACGTTTGGGCAAACAAATCCGTAAGGCCGAACTAGAAAAAATCCCAGTGGTCGCCATAGTTGGAAAAAAAGAAGTTGAAACTCAAAGTTTGAGCATTCGTACTCGCCAACAGGGAGATATTGGGACAATGACTTTGACTGAGTTAAAAGAGAGTTTAGCAGAGGTTTTAGTTAATAAGACCAAGATTTAGAGGATATCTAATAGCTAAATTAACATTAAATATTCGTACATGGGAGTTTCCTGAATGTAGGATAAGTTTGACATCTTTACCGTCCTAAAAGGGTCCTGTCAGGATGTGAACGGGAATATATTGGATTATTATTTCTAGCCTGGCAATAATGATTATAATTCTTTCCCAAATTCTATTTGTTGTTTTTTTGTTCAATTGAGGTAAAAAGGTATGTCCTTATCACAAGATTCGGCCATTTCAAGTAGCTTTAAATTTCTCAAGTCAATTGGGAACAGAAAAAAATTAATCTCTTTTGTTTCTCTCACAGCTTTGTTAATTGCTATTGCTCCTCTATCTGGTTTTGCTCAAACGGAAAAAGCAGAAAAAGAGGTAGCAAAAACGACTGATATCTGGCTAGATACCGTTACTTCTGGGTCTGAAAAAGTAGTAGATG
>DLXW01000089.1:2410-2958 GCA_003448685.1 Cyanothece sp. UBA12306 | reverse complement strand
AAAAAGTAGTAGATGAGGTAGTAGCTTTATATGCCGAAGATGGAGTTTTATGGGGTACTGTTTCCGAGCAAGTAAGGGATACCCCCGCAGAAATCCGCAATTATTTTGAATATTTTGCCAAGCTTCCCCAATTGAGCGTTAGTTCATATAAAGGTTGCGTAAGAATGTACAATGAAAATGTTGCTATTCACACTGGCTATTATACTTTCAGCTATAGTAAAAACGGTAAAATCAAAGAAGTCCCTGCACGCTATAGTTTTGTTTATCAAAAAGACAGAAATAATCGATGGGAGATTATCGAACATCATTCATCTGCTTTGCCTGAAGCTCCCGAAGCATTACAGAAAGTTAGTGCAGAGCAAGACACTTGTGAAAACGGGTTATTGGTAGAAAGATAATTACCATCGGTATCAATAAAAGCTGATCTCAACAGGCTAGTTATTTGGTATAAATATAATAGAGTTCATAGAGAGTTGAGATGATGGGATAACTAATAAGGCTAATATTTAGATTTTTTAGTCTGATACTGTCAATTAGTAAAGCATCAA
>DLXW01000089.1:1856-2244 GCA_003448685.1 Cyanothece sp. UBA12306 | reverse complement strand
AAGTAACTATAGTCAGTCTCAATGAATCGTAAAAACTGTAGCACAAGCTTCTAGCTTGTAACAGGAAGGATGCCTGTGTTACTGTTCATGAATGATTGGGACTGGCTATATATCCCCTAAGTAAAAATGTTAACTATTGGAACACAAAAAAGCGATCGCATTACCATAATTACTAATGCGACTTGGGCTGAATATATTAATTTAGATTTGCCAAAGTTACGAGTCTCATTTCGCAATGGAGTCATTACTATCGTGTCCCCAGGACGTAACCATGAATTGATTGGTGATTATATTAGAGCAATTATTTGGGCTTACTGTCGTCAAAATAACCTTGCACTTTTTCCTTACAATCAAACTACGCTTAAGGAAGAAGGAAAAGAAGGAAAAG
>DLXW01000089.1:0-1789 GCA_003448685.1 Cyanothece sp. UBA12306 | reverse complement strand
AAGAAGGAAAAGAAGGAAAAGAACCTGATGTGGCTTACTGTTTTGAGATAGACAAAGACAAGCCAGATTTGGCAGTAGAAATAAATCTTACATCAGGGAGTATCGACGATTTAACTAAATATCAATATTTAAAGATTCCTGAAGTTTGGCTATGGGAAAACAATAAAATTAGATTCTTTGTTTATCGTGATTCAGGATATTTAGAATTAACCACCAGCAATTCTCTGCCTAACTTAAACAGCGATCGCGTTACAACAATTGTCAATAGTTGTTTTGGCAAAAGTGTTTTAGAAGTAGAAACATATTTTACCTAAAGCTTAATTTAAAAACAAAACAATGAACAAAAACGAATCTTTACTATCTCTAAAAATTGCCGTGCTAACTGTTTCTGACACAAGAACCGAAGCTGACGACAAATCGGGTAAAATATTAGTGGATAATTTAACCACAACAGGTCATTTATTAGCAGAAAAAACTATCGTTCCTGATGACATTTATCAAATTCGTGTGGTAGTATCTAGATGGGTTGCAGATGAGTCTATTCAAGTAATTTTAACCACTGGTGGGACAGGAGTTACCGGACGGGATGGTACACCAGAAGCTATTAAACCACTCTTAGACAAAGAAATTGAAGGTTTTGGGGAGATATTTCGCATGATTTCCTATCAAGAAATTAAAACCTCTACCATTCAGTCTCGAACTTTGGCTGGCGTGGCCAATGGAACTTATATCTTTTGTTTACCTGGTTCTAGTGGTGCTTGTCAAACAGGATGGAGTATTATCAAAGATCAACTTGATTCTCGTAATCGTCCTTGTAACTTGGCTCAGTTGATTCCCAGATTGACCGAGACTTAGAAATAATAAACATCATTTGGTTTGTTAGCATTTGTTGATCTGGTTATTGACTAGGGGAATTAAAATGAGAACAACAATCATTATCATTGTACATATTTTCTCAAAATGGAGGGATCAATGGTTACATTAGAAGATGCCAGAAGAGTAATTAGTGCCGCCGAAAAAAAAGCTCTCGAAATTGGTCAACCCATGAATATAGCAGTAGTGGATGAGGGAGGAAATCTAGTAGCCCATGTACGAATGGATGGAGCTTGGATCGGAAGTATCGATATCTCTATTAAAAAAGCGTACACTTCGCGGGCATTCAATCTGGCTACTAAAGATTTAGCCGAACAGAGTCAATCAGGAGGACAATTTTTTGGGATTCATGCCTCTAACAATGGCCAAATCATGATTTTTGCTGGGGGGATACCCCTTTACAGTGAGGGACAAGTCGTGGGGGCAATTGGAGTGAGTGGGGGGTCCCGAGAGCAAGACCATACTGTAGCCGAAGCTGGAGCAGCCGCATTTTAATTGTTGAAAACGTCATTAAAAATGGATCAGGTAAAATCAAACTCAGAGGAGTCCCTAGTCTTCGATTATCAAATCCGTGCTATCTTACGTCGCCAGCATCATAATCCTCCAATCTGGATGGAGAACCATTGGCATGATTTTCAAGTTACCTTACATCTTCGCGCTCAACGTAATCCCTCTGATATGTATGGATTAGATATGGTCGAGATGGAACAGCGATTACAGGAATGGGGAGAGCGTTTGCCAATAATTGTCAACGATTTTCCTCTATGTCCTGGAGGAACGACTGAAGAACTCTGTTGCTATTTTGCTTCTATTCCTTTAGAGAGTCATGTGACGTTAATTGGAGTTTCTGTCGCTGAAAATTCAGAACGACTCACTTATCTATCCATTAGCTAGAATTGACACTCCCCACCGTATA
>DLXW01000196.1:19058-20630 GCA_003448685.1 Cyanothece sp. UBA12306 | reverse complement strand
GTAAGGGTAAATTCACCGGCATGGGACAGTGTCGGTAATGTGGCGGCCATGCCTAGTGCAGCGATAGTGAGCGATTGTCTGATCATGGTGTTCATAGCAACTCCTGTTTGTATGGTATGAGTTACTCTACCCCAATTGTGAGGCTTATTCAGTCTGGTGAGCACGAGTGTAAGAGAACACTCTTTCCAGCGACAAAAACAATAACGCTGCAACTGAACGAGACCAAAACCGGACATGACTGCAATTCGCTATCACCCACTGTCAGAGGCTGACCCTGAGCAACTTCTTGCGATTCTGAATAATATCCGCACCCGGACTCACCTGATCAGTCACCCCGAGTTCACCCTGCAAAGCCTTGCCGGCTGGGTCTCAGATAAGCAGGAAGAAAACCAGCAACCCGGCTGCCGTGTGTGTGCGGTGGATATTAACGGTGAGCTGGCGGGTTGGTGTGGGATTCAGCGCAGTGAAAAGGATTATGAACTGGCGATTGTTATTGGTCAGACGGGCTGGGGAGCTGGCCCACAGATTTTCCGGGACATGATGGGCTGGGCAAGTGAGCTCGGGCATTCAGAGGTGATTATTCACCTGCTCGACAGCCGCCGTGACTATCGGTTTATACGGCGACTGGCGCGCGAGGTTTACGAGACAGAATTGCTGGGCCGCCGCTTCACTACCTATCGGCTCAGTGTCGGAAGTGCGGACCAAATCCCGAACTCAAACCCAAGCTCTTTGTAAGTGCTTTAACCAACGGCGTTGCGTCGAGGTGCTGGCATGTTCCGGCTGACATCACCTGACATGGCCCTGCGCAGTTCCCGCAGGTGCATCAGGCTAATCGCCAGGGTGGCTGTAAACAGCGCCATAAACCAACTCATCCAGGATTTCAGCATCAGCTGCAGGTATTGTGGATGCAGAAAAACCGATTGCAGGCGGTCCAATGCGCTGACCTCGTGCACTGGCACATACACCAGTTGCTCGACCAGATCATTCAGCTCTCTGGTTTGCGCCAGAATCTCCGGGTTGATGCTACTGAAGTCCACATACGATGCATTCTGGTGTGGAGATAGCAGCTGTGTGGTTGTGAGCATAGACGCCGCAAAAGCCACAACAGCACTGACCAGCAGACAACGACGGATAATGATTCTGGGCATGAAATCCTCCTGAAAACATGCAGCCGGAAACACGCAACAGAGCTGAACCTGAGGCGAAGATCGTCAGGTGAGTCGTTGCGGATTCGTAGATCAATCGGGGTTCATTCAAGGTAGTCAGTCGCTCGCGGATTTGCCATCCGAAGCTGGATAAGAAAATTTAAATTCTGATCACGAGACAGGTTTGTCAGGTCTGTGGATGTGTCCCCGAAAACGCAGGCTGCATTGCCAAAAGGTCACTGGTACAGGATGCTCTGCTGAGGCAGAATGCACCTTCTCTTCCTAGCTGTACTAAGCCCTGCCCCATGTCGTTTGCACGCTTTGCTCCTGCTGAATCCCGCACCATTCTGCGCCTGGCGCTACCTATTATGGCCACCCAACTGGCGATGGTCGGCATGGGGACTCTGGATACCGTGATGTCGGGCTA
>DLXW01000196.1:18435-18738 GCA_003448685.1 Cyanothece sp. UBA12306 | reverse complement strand
TGATGGTGGCGCTCTCGTCATCCGTTTCGCGGGCTCATTCCGGCAGCCGACATGACGAGGTACCTAAGTTGCTGCAGTCGGGCATTGCTCTGGGCCTGATCTGGGGCCTGCTGCTCGGACTTGCACTGATTCTGATTGGCTGGGGGCTGCCCTACTGGATCGAAGACAAAACCAGTGCCGATGTCGCTAAGTATTACCTGATGGTCTTTGCTCCGGCCATGCCGGCCTCCGGACTGTTTCTGGCGCTCCGGTTTCATGCTGAAGCGCTCAACGAACCAGGTCAGGTAACCCGTATTATGCTCA
>DLXW01000196.1:4838-18198 GCA_003448685.1 Cyanothece sp. UBA12306 | reverse complement strand
GGGTTACCTGCGCAGGTAACCCGTATTATGCTCACAGGGCTGGCGCTCAACGTGCCACTGAACTTCCTGTTTATTCACGGTATTTCTATCGGTGACACACCACTTATACCCGGTCTGGGAGGCGTGGGTTGCGGCGTAGCCAGTTCCATCGTGTTCACCTTTATGGCGCTGACCCTGCTGCACAACACGCGTAAACGGCGCTTACCTCAGGGCTTTCCGCTGTGGCAGGACGTCTGGTCATTCAGCGACCCCATGCGCAAGCGCAGCCTGATGGAAATGAACCGCATCGGTGTACCCATCGGTATCGCACTCTTCTTTGAGGTGAGTCTGTTCACGGCGACGGCGTTGTTTCTGACGGACCTTGGCCCGGTGGTGGTGGCCGGGCATCAAGTCGCTATTAACGTGTCTTCGATTACCTTTATGTTCCCGCTGAGTATCAGCCTGGCGCTGACGGTACGGGTTGGACATTACCTGGGGCTGAATGACTATGCCGGTGCGCGCCTGTGTGCGCTGACAGGGATTGGAATGAATCTGGTGATTGCCCTGATGAATGCCAGTGCCATCTGGCTGGGGGCGGATGCCATCGCCGGACTGTACAGCCCTGACCCGGCGGTCGTCGCCATGGGCGCATCGCTATTGATCTACGCAGCGCTGTTCCAGATACCCGACACGATTCAGGTTGCCACCGCAGGGGCATTGCGCGCCTACGAAGACACCTTCGTGATCATGGTGATTACCTTTATCGCCTATTGGGTCATTGGCTTCTGCAGCGGCTGGTATCTGGCCTATCTGCGCGATGAACCTCTCGGTGCGGCCGGCTTCTGGATCGGCCTGATCATCGGCCTCACCGCTGCCGCCATAGCGCTGATGACGCGGCTGCACAGAGTCAGCAGGCGTACCAGCCCATAAGTTCTGGCTTGCCGTAGACCGGGCAGGCCAGACTCAGGATCGGGCCTGAACGAACAGAGGGTTTATCGGGAGCGGGTTGAAGGTTGCTGAGCCGGTGTGTGCTCAATCTCAACCGGTACTGGCGACTTATTGATACCCAGATCAATCAATCTGGCCATGAGCGTCGACAGCAGAAAGGCGATACCGCCAATCGCAATCACCGGTAACAGGGCCGTCATAACAAACAGTGTGAAAATCTTCATCGCAAACCTCCATTGGTTTACCGGGGCGGCGACATTGCAGACCCGTTACAAGATGTTTCAGTGTGTTTGAATCACGTTACGCCTGTCGGTTCACTTTTTGAACAACCGGAAGTGCAACAAACTGTGCCAGTGCTGAAAAGAAGTGTCATGAAAAACACCTGACAAGACTGGGGATCCGTCGAAAATCCGGGTACTCTGTCGCTTTTTAACGGGGAATCCAGATGTCAGCCGCTGCTCTTGCCATTCTCGCCACAGGTGCGTTTTTTCTTTTTGGCCTGATCACAGGCGTGATCAAATACCAGCAGATTGTGGCCTCGCCCAAAGGCCGGGCGCATATCTACATCGATACCTGCCATCGGGCTTCTCTGATGTACGCCTTTGCCTGTCTGGTGATTTATCAGTTTGTACTGATCAGCCAGTTAGCAGACTGGCTGGAGCTGCTCGCCGTGGTGCTGTTGGTTGTGTATTTCGCCACGGCGGTGATCAGCTATTTTGTGCATGGCATCCGTCAGGACACCAACAATCAGCTGAAGCTTCCTGAGCCTGAACAGCAGACTTCCGTACATAAAATGATTCCGCTCTACATGTGGACGTTAATCGCCGCTGAAATCGGTGGGTTTCTGATTCTGTTCTGGGGCGTAATGCTTGAGGTGGGCGGTCTCAGCTGAATTTACTTATTCTGACTGGTAACCGCCCGGACTGATCAGCCACTGCTTTTGACTTTAGATCTGGCCCTGATTCTGAATTGGCTACCGATAAAACCTGACAAAGACACTGCTACACCAACACCCGAGATCAGCCACCAGACGGTATCGTCGTAATTGATGCCATAGAAGAGTTTGGTGGTCACCATGCAGAGAAACATCATCGTCAAAGGAAACCACCAGAACAGCCGCAGATAGCGACTGAAGACAAACGCCAGTATCGCCCCCACCAGAGTGACACCTGTGTACCCGACCCAGCCCGCCGGGCCAATGTCCGCCAGATGCGACGCGCCTGAAGTAATCAGCATCAGTACCAGAGGTACATGCGAGAAGATCACCGCCGCCCCCAGATAAATACCCGCTGTTCGACGGATGTTCTTATTCATTCATTCGGTTCCTTGCGCCCAATGCAGCTGGGAGCGTGATCAACAACGACGCTGCCCCTAACAAAGTATAGAGCGCAATACTGGAGTCGGCGGTCATCTGATCCACCAGCCCCATCAGCAACACCGTGAGCAGGAATACCGATGATGGGAACCACCAGACAAGCCGGTAGCGACGGATGCTGATATGAGTGATCACCGGGAGGCCAATCAAAACCACCAGAGTAAACAAAATGCCTACCACTTTGGGTAACTTAAACGACCATGAATACGAGAACACCATCAACAGTGACAGCACGGCATAGGCCATCAGAATGATGGTTGCGTTCAGGTAACGTTTTACGGGCAAGGACATTTCTGGAGCAGTCTCATCAGGCGGATAAGACTCTGAGAATGGACAGATATCCGGTGAAATTCAATACGGTGTTAATTGAACTTAATCTCAAATAATCTAAGTTTAATGCAAGAGAAGAAAAGACTAACCTTTAGACCCAGTGATTAAAGCAACATCAAATCGATTATCTTCTTTAGCCTCAATTTTACTATAAATTCCAGGACCGAAAAACTTCTCTATTTTTTCCTGTTTTTCTGTCCAAGTTTCTAAAGAAATAAATGGGGAATCAAACTCTAAAATCAAGGAATAATTGCCATCGATAATATCTTCTCGCAACCCAACTAACAAAGGTCTTTCTTCATCCGTGGGACTTAATCCCAATCTTTCTAGAGAATCATCTAGATGGGCTTGTTGTCCGTAGCGATAACGGGTAACATCTTTACGAATTTGATTTTGAGTAGGAGTAGCCTGGTTTTCTCTCAGGGCTAACACTTCGGGTGATGTAGTTTTACTCATGGGTACGGGTTTCAATTCTGCTGCTTTGAGGGCTAAACCACCGAGTAAAAGGGGAATACCATAAAAGAATCCTACTAAATTGAGAGTAGCTTTTTCTTGGGCATAGGCGACAAATCCAATAATGGTTAAAATTCCTCCTACTGTTAGTCCTACTAATGCTAATGAAATTTTGCGTAACATAAAAATATCCTATAATCTTGCGCTCGCTCCAAATTTCATTATCCTGGTTAAGGGGACTAAAGAAAAGGGGCAAGGTCAAAACAAAAATTCTCTTTCAATCAAGGGACACAGTTATATATGCTAGATTGTATATGTTTAAGCTAATCCTAGTCTTAGAAGAGGCAGAAAAAAATGAATCCAGATACTATTCGCGAGAAAGTTAAAGTTATCGAAAGTAAACGAGAGTTTTTAGTTCAACTTCTTGAGAGACCCAATTTAGGAATTTTAAGCGTGGATGTTAAACAAGCGATCGAAGAACTAGATGAATTGGTTGAAGAATTTGAATTAACCTTTCCAGAGAATAAATAATTATTCTGTCTTAAGTCAGGTACTATTAATTAATAGAAAAGCGGTTTTTTATTCCGTTTTTCTTTTGATTAGATTAGATAAATATTAAATAATAAAGTTGTCATTAAAATTTTTAAAAAAGCCTAGAAAATCTATTTTTCTGAAGATAAAAAAAAGCAAAATTACTCAGGTTCTAATTTTGTTTAATATCTGCTATTTTTTAGTTCAGATAATCCTAGGAGGTAGTGAAAATATCAATATTATTTATCATTTAGGAGCATTAGTTCCTCAAGAAGTTGTGCAAGGAGAATCATGGCGATTAATTACCGCTAATTTTCTACACTATGGTTGGTTGCACCTATTAGTTAATATGATAGCCTTATATTTTGTCGGTAGTTTTGTTGATGCAAAATTCGGGATTTATCGTTATCTACTGATTTATTTTATCAGTGGAATAGGAGCGATGGCTGGTTTTACCTATTTTGCTTTAAAGACTAATAATACTGATTATATTTTATTGGGAGCTTCTGGAGCTATTATGGGATTAGTAGGCAGTATTACTGCTCTTTTTATTCAAAATTTTTGCAAAGAAAAATCTCTAATTGCTAAAAACCGCTTACAATTCATTTTGTTTGTTGTTAGTATACAATTTGTCTGTGATCTTCTAATGCCAGAAGTTAGTTTTTATAGTCATTTATTTGGTTTTATAATTGGTTTTTTTGTTGGTTCAATATTATTAATTTTTACTGCACAGTGATCAAAAAATCAAACACAGTCTTAATTAATAGGTTGATGCGCAATTGTAATCAAAGATTGTAATGATGATAGGAATTGAAAGTCAACTGTTCTATCATCGTTTAAAGTTATGAGAAATCCTAGGGGCATAATTTCATTCTAATGATTACTTTGGTTGTGTTGCCAAAAGTTGCGATCGCCGATAGACTAGGCAATACTGCTGCTCCTTTGGTTAGAGCACCGGAGCATCGCAGCACGGGAGCTTCGCGAGAGAGAAATCTATAAGTAGCTTTTTAGTGCTGAATTATTAACTATCAACTATTAATTATTAACTTCTCTGAGTGTTAAAATATCGTCAGGTTTAATGGCTCCTTTTTCCGTAATAATAGCCTTAATTAAGTTAGCTGGAGTCACATCAAAAGCAGGATTATAATAATCAACTCCATCAGGACAAAGACGGGTTTCTCCTACTTTATAAATTTCAGAAGGATGACGTTCCTCAATAGGAATTTGCTCGCCATTTTCTAATGCAAAATCAATGGTTGATAAAGGTGCAGCCACAAAAAAGGGAACATTGTGCATCTGAGAAATAACGGCTAACCCATAAGTCCCAATTTTATTAGCAGCATCCCCATTAGCAGCAATTCTATCAGCCCCCACAACCACTCCATGAATCAGTCCTTGTTTCATACAATGGGCAGCCATATTATCACTAATAACTGTCACCGGAATACCCTCTTGTACGCATTCCCAAGCCGTCAATTTTGCCCCTTGCAACCGAGGCCGAGTTTCATCAGCATAAACCCTTTCTAATCTTCCGGCTGTCCAAGCAGAACGAATAACCCCTAATGCAGTGCCATATCCAGCAGTTGCTAAAGCCCCTGCATTACAATGGGTGAGAATGGTCAATTTTTGGGGTTCAGTCGGCAATACAGCTAAGCCATTTTCGCCGATTTCTTGACAGGTTTGTAAGTCATCTGCTTGAATTTTTTGGGCTGTTTTTAAAAGAGTTGCTTGAATTTCTGCAACAGTTCCCGTCGTTTCCTGAGCAGTTTTTAACATCCGAGAAATTGCCCAAAAAAGATTAACAGCCGTTGGTCTAGTTTGGCGTAATTCTTGGGCAATAATTCCGATTTTTTCAACAAATTTATCTTTTTGATCAGTTTTAATGTCTCTCGCCCCTAAATACATCCCATAGGCAGCAGCTACACCAATAGCGGGCGCTCCCCTAACAATCATTGTTTTAATGGCTTTTGCCATGTCTTCATAACTACTAATTTCTACCATTTCGTATTGATTAGGTAGAACAGTTTGATCAATTAGTAAAACTTTATTGTCTTGCCAAATAACCGGATAGATAGGTTTGCTTAAGGATTTCATAGCAAAAGATAATTAACTCAAATAAGGCTAACAATAATATATTGACACAAAAAAAGCAACATAGATTTTTATACCATTTCTCATGCTCATGAGGTTCACTAGCAGAGAAACATTTAATTAAAAAATATTAAGAAACTGGAGATATTAGACCTCTACCCCAAGGGGGGAAACCTCCTTGTAAACTAAATAAAGATATTCGCAACTGGTTTGTTCATTGCTGTTACTGTACCTCATAACTTTGGGAAATGTTATAATATTGCCAAAGTTTAATTTTTTGCTCTTTACCACCACTAACTAATAAATTTTCTTTTTGACTGACAGCTAATGCTAAAATCCAATTATTGTGCTGAGTAAGAGTTGTTATTAATTTTCTATTTTTTATATTCCATACTTTAATTGTATTATCAATTGAACCACTAAAGATAAATTGAGAATCTTGACTAATTGCTATAGTTACAACTCGATCCTGATGACCGATAAAAGTTGTAATCAACTTATCATTTTCTAAGTCCCAAACTTTAACAGTTTTATCCCAACTACCACTTACTAAATATTGACCATTAGGACTAATGGCAATTGCTCTAACTGCATCTTCATGTCCTACAAAAGACTTTAAAAGTGTTCTATCTTTAAGATTCCAAATTTTAATAATTTTATCCTTTCCTGCACTGGCAAAAAACTGACCATCAGGACTAAAAGCTAAAGCATAAACTACCGTTTCATGAGAAAAGAGAATTGCATTTACTTCTCCAGTCGTTAAATTCCAAGTTCTAACACTTTCATCTTGACTACAACTAACTAAAGTTTTACCATCAGGACTAATAGCTAAGTCCCAAATACTAGCAGAATGACCCATTAATTGGGTTTCTAAATTACTATTTTTTCGATTCCACACTTTAATATTACCATCTCCATCTCCAGAAATTAATTGGTTAGTTTGGGAAATAAATACCAAAGAGCGAATTACATTTGGATGTTCACTTAATATTTTAGTGATGTCTCCAGTTTGGCGATTAAATAATTCAATCGTTCCGTGATTATTGCCACTAGCAATAAATTTATCATCTGGTGAAAATGCTAAAGACCAGACTTCTCCTGATGCAGTAATTTGAGTGTTTACCACTAATTTAATTTCAAATTTTGAGTTAGATTGTTTTGTTTGATTTAATTGTTGTTTGAGTATTTTTGGTAATAGAGTTGTTAATAAAATAGACCCTAAAATAAAACTCCCGTATTTTAAGATTTTTCTTCTTGAACTTGTTATATTATTTTGTATTTTGGCAGAATTTTTTTTCGTAGTTACTATATTGTTTGATTGACTAACTTCTATTAAACTAGACCAAGTTGGTAACATTATTCCAGGGTTTTGAATAATAATAGGTTGCCAACTAGCACCCGGATAGTTTCCTTCTAAACCTTGTAATCTTTCCCGTGCTTCTCTAACTGCTAAATAGAAATGTTTACCCTGAGAAAAATCAGTTAAAAAATATTTTAAAAATTGCTGTGCTATGAGATCTGGTACAGGTTCTCGCATAACAATAATTTGTGGTAAATTAAGTTTCTCGAAAAAATTGGCTAAACCTAAACCATCACAAGAATTAAAAATAGCGAATTTCAATCCTTGATTAACTGCTTTTTTTAAAGCATAAGATAACTCTTCTAAACTGAGACTATCTTCGGGATTAATATAAATTCGACCTGTTTCTACTTCAGTTTGACTATGACCCGCAAAAAATAAAATATCCCATTTATAATTCCATAATTTTTTATTAATTTCTTCTCTATTTGGTTCACATAAAAAAGTGAGTTCAGCATTAGTTAATGTGTTAGTTAAAATCTGCTTATCTTCTTCAATATTAATTCCTTTGCTATCACCTAAAATGGCTAAGATTGAGATATTTTTTGCTTCCGTAGTTGTATAATTGCTGTTGATTTTCTCGTAATCATTAGCAGCTAAAGCGATTTCAGCATAAGGATATTTTTCTAATAATTCCCATAAATGCCAAGGTAATTTACGCAGTTGTTTATCTGTGGTACGAATGAGAATTCTGATGGTTTCCTCTGGGGAAACTTTCTCGATTATTTTACGCCAAATAGGTTGAAATTGAGGTGAGTTGAGCCAATTATTTAGTTGCTTTTTTAGTTGACTAACTAACCGAAACAACTCAGTTTTATTTTTTTGAATTGAACCATCATAAGTTATTTTTTTTGCACTAATACGACTGCTTGCATCAAGATTACGATAATAATATTGCCATACATTATATGTTTCTTGAAGTTCTGGTGCAGGGGGTAAACTACCAGATACTTCCACCTCTCTTGTCTTTGCTTCTGGAGCGATCGCCAAGTGAACTTGTAATCCTATTTCTAAAGTTCCATCGAGTTTTAATTCAACTACCTTGCTCATTTTATACAAACAAATTTAAAGGGTAAAAGTTTGTTTAAAATCATCGTCAAATAACCTAAGTTTAACACTAAAAGTTTCTCCAGAAGTTCCGGCAAACTCAAACTTAAGATTTCTGTTCTCTTGTCGAGTTGTTGCTTCCATAACTATATTTTCATCTGAATCTAACAACATCAATTGTAATTCACTGGGTAAGTATTCTTGTTGTAATTCGGATAAAATTTCTATCTCCACATCTCTATCTAAAGGAGTGGTGTTTTTCACTCTGACAATTAAAATTATTGGTTGATTATTTGACCCGATAGTAATTAGTTTAGCTCCTGCAACTCCAGAATTTCTAAATGCAGGGGTAACGGTTGGGGTTTCTAATAATTCTGTTGCCATTTGCCAACCTGTTTCAAATAGGTCTTGAAACCAATTATCTAAATTAATAATGGTTTTTTGTCTGGGTATATTCTTGTCTTCTGGAAACACCGATGTAATTTTATCTTTCAACTCCATAGGAGGTGATACTGGTTCAACGGAATTAGTTACCATTCCCATTAGTTCTAAAGATTGACGAATTTGTTCACGCATTGCTGGAGAAGATTGTATTAATTCCTCTACTTGTGCCATTTCTTCTTCGTCTAAATCATCTAAAACATAACCGGCAGCAAGTAACTCTAATTGCTCTGAATCAAACGTATTCATGATAATAATTCCACATTATTGGTTAGGGTTGATTTTGTTCTAATAACAGTTTTTTGAGTTTGACAAAAGCCAGTCGTACACGACTTTTTACTGTTCCAACAGGAAGGTTAAGTTTTTCAGCAATTTGAGTGCGAGTTAATCCTTCAAAAAAACTCATCATTAAAATTTCTCGTTGTTCTGTTGGCAGAAGACTTAATGCTTTTTGTAACTGTTTTCTTTGCTCTTGACTCTCAACTTTTTCTAGGGGAACGGTACTAGATGAATTTTCATATAAATTAAGTTGCCATCGAGTCAAAAAATTCTGAGTTGTGTTACGTTTACGTAGTTTATCGATCGCTCGACAACGAGTAAACAAACCTAAAAAACTTTTTAAACTTCCCCGTTCAGACTGATAATGATTTTTTTGCCAGAGGGTGATAAAAACATCTTGAGTTAAATCTTCTGCATCAGAGGGATTTTGTAAAATTTTAAAAGCGATACTATAAACTAAGCCACCATAGCGATCGTATAAAACCTCCATTGCTTGAGAATCTGACGCTCTTAAGCTATCTATTAATTGACCATCAGTTGCATCTTTTAGTTTCATCAGAAAATTAATAAATAAATCAGTAATATTCTATCCTGTTCTCTATTCTTAGAGAATAAAGCGATCGCCCTTCTTAAAGAATAAAGCGATCGCCTTTTCATCTCAATGGTTGAATCTGATTGAAACTTGAGTGAACCTAAGCAATAGCTGTTCCTGTGGTATTAAAGATGAAATCGCTTGCATCGAGTTTAGTTGCGTCGATACCGACTAATTCAGCCAAAGTCCGATCTTCATAACTAATAATGCCTATCGTTCCACTCTGTGAAAGGGTAAGATCGTCAAATCCAGTGATTTCTGGGACATTGGCAAATCCAATCTGATCGATTCCATCAGCAAAGTTTTCAATTGTGGATTCTATACCTGGTAAGGGAAGTTGCCCCGAAGCAACCCAGAAGCGTTCTTTACCACTTGTACCTTGGTAATCTTGTCCGCCATTAAGCAAAATATCGTATGTCGTCTCTAACACTGTCTGAGTGTTAAAAACTGATTGAGATTCGATTGTTCCGGTTACTGTAAATCCAAGATTAGGACTATAAACAAGTTCTGTCCCATCGAGTAACTCGTGAGTCTCGGAACTGGTATCTTGAGAATAGAAAATTTCAGGATTATACTGCTCTAGAATTAGAGCTACGGGAACACTTTGTCCGATAGAATTTATTCCATTACTGTTGTCACCATCATCGGCAAGGATGAATTCAATATTACCTCCGATGGCAATATCCATTTCGTAATCCCCAGTGAATTTCTGTTGACTGCTAATGGCTTTGAAACTGGTTACAGAATTGCCAGGAGCAGTAAATGTATGGGTTGAGGAGATTGACTCTTCTACTACCTGTATATCCTCGTAAGTCGTACTACCGCCATTAGTAAAACTACCTTCTTGAGAATAGTTTCCATAGCCTTCTGCCGAGACGGAAAAAGTCTGCTTTGATCCATTGCCAAAGAATTTAGACTCCAACTCTAACTCATAGCCAACACCAATTTTCCAACCATGTTCCCTGGCACTTGTTGTCGTATCTGAATAAGATGTACTCTCAGTTACGGTGCTAGTAGCAGAATTGTGACTGGTGTAAGTAAATGTCCTTCCTGGCTGTTCGCTATTCCCTTTATTAATATAATCATCGTTGATCTGAATGTCATCGGGTAAAATGATGCTTTCAAATGGACTATATATAACTTCTCCTTGAGTTAGAGACACTCCAAAAAGACTGACATCACCTACTAAATTTGTTCCTAATCTTTCGGCATAGTTGCGCGCCCATTCTTCAATAACAAAATCCAAATCTCCGACTTTATCGGCGGAAATAGATGGGTAGATGCTTCTTCCAGCAGACAAATCTGAATCATCTATTGAGGCATTTCCCAAAACTTTGGCTCGTTCGATGCCATTTTCTTTAATTAAGGTAAAGTGATTTGCCGAATTTGGGTCTAGGCTATTTCTTTCAAAGCTGATATTACGAAGATCAGCACCGGCTATATCAATGGTATCAGCCGTGCGATCGAAGTCATGGATAATTTGAATGTCGCCACTAAATCTGCTGTCAGAACTGCGATCGATAACAAAGGTGTCACTCCCTTCACCTCCCCAGAGATGGTTAGTGCCTGTTCCTCCTGTCAAAGTATCATCACCCAAACCACCTATTAAGGTGTCATCACCCCCTAAACCTTTCAGTCTCACCTCTAAATTGGCAGTGCTAGCATCTAAAATGTTATCGCTTTCACCCCCAGTAAGTTCGACTCTCTCAATACCGATTAAGGTATCATTTCCTAAACCGCTAAGTTGATGTTGATTATTAGTAAAAACAGGAGATTTGGTCAAGGTAAAATCAACATCTCCTTGTTCAATAACGCGATCGCGGCCATCCTCACCATTGAGAATATCGTCCCCTTCACCACCACTGAGGATATCATTGCCATTGTATCCTTCTAAGAGATCGTTACCTTTGCCCCCTTCAAGACGATTAGCATTACCATCTCCTCTTAAAGTGTCGGCAAAATCGCTACCAATGATATTTTCAATATTCTGAAGGGTTTTATCGTCAAAATCGTTGTTTTCACCTTCAGCAGAGCTTAAGTTTGCACCATCGAGTTCAACAGTAAATCCTTGTCTTGCACTGGCGAAACTTGCCGTGTCATTACCTTCTCCACCATCGAGGATGTCATTACCATTTCCACCATCGAGAATGTCATTACCATTTCCCCCATTGAGAATGTCATCACCTTCTCCACCATCGAGAGTGTCATCGCCGTCAAAACCGTTAATTTCGTCGTTACTAGGCATTTCTAAGGCATAAGAAACTTGCCATGATGAGCCAGTAGGTCGAAAAATATCAGTATTTCCATCACCGTTAAAATCACCAAATGCCAAACTATTTAAACCATAACCACTGTTAGCAAGCGTTTGCCAGTTGTTAGTCCCGCTATAAGAAACGTACCATGTATTCCCCGTATGTCGAAAAACATCAGTTTCTCCATCACCGTTAAAATCACCAAATGCCAAACTATTTAAACCATAACCACTGTCGGCAAGGGTTTGCCAGTTGTTAGTCCCGCCGTAAGAAACGTACCATTTGCCGTTAGTAGCTGTAAAAACATCGGTTTTGCCATCACCATCAAAATCACCAAATGCTAATTTATCTAGACCGAAACCACTGTCGGCAAGGGTTTGCCAACTGTTAGTCCCGCCGTAAGAAACGTACCATTTGCCGTTAGTAGCTGTAAAAACATCAGTTTTGCCATCACCATCAAAATCACCGAAGGCCAATTCATTTAGACCGAAACCACTGTTAGCAAGGGTTTGCCAGTTGTTAGTCCCGCCGTAAGAAACGTACCATTTGCCGCTAGTAGCTGTAAAAACATCGGTTTTGCCATCACCATCAAAATCACCGAAGGCCAATTCATTTAGACCGAAACCACTGTGGGCAAGGGTTTGCCAACTGTTAGTCCCGCCATAAGAAATGTTCCATTTATTCCCATCGGGTCGAAAAACATCAGTTTTTCCATCACCATTAAAATCACCAAATGCCAATTGATTTAGAGTGGTACTACTACCATTCAGTGTTTGCCAATTACTTGAACTACCTGACCCTACGTCACCATGTAGAAAATCATTACCCTGACGACCATTTATGACAATAGAGTTAGTTTGCTGTTCGATCGCAATTTCTTGACCATCAATATTGACAATAACCTGATCGTTTTCTGCTTTTAACTGTTGTAATTCTCCCTCAGAAAAAGATTCCCCTGTGACTAAACGAGAGAAAATATCCCCTTCATCACCTGCAGCATCCACAGAGTTAATGCGAGCATCGATATAATGTCCGTATTCTTCGAGTAATAAATCAGAAATGGCTTGAACGTTATTAGTATTAGCGAGTAAAAATTCTTCTGAAATATAAATTCTGTTAGTATCAGCCGAATAGGCACCGTTAGCACCGTTTATTTCAGCCGAGGATCGAATTTCGATTTCAGGAAAACTATCAAAGTTCCCTGTTTGCCATTGTGTAACCAGGTTTGTTGCTACATCACTATCGTATTCAGAACCGAAAGCAGTGGTTAAGTCTCCTAAAAGTTCGTCGTTGAAAGAATATTGAGTCAGTAATTCTTGAGAAGATGCGATCGCGCTGTTTAAGATGTTGGCAATAGCTTGAGTTGTCATGATTGATATCCTTTTTGTTCGTTCTGTAATGAATACGGATCTCGAACTAAAAACGGATCATCAAACCAAGAAAAAAATAAAATCAGTTGATTAGACTGAAGCAGATAAGTTAATTGCTTTGTTTCCAAATTCTCAATTTATTATCATCATCAGCACTACCACTAACGATTTGGTTCTCAGCCGAAAAAACAACAGAATTAACTCCTGCATTACTTCCTGATAAAGTGCGAATTCCTTTCCCTTCTTTTATATTCCATAATTTAATTTTTTTATCTTCAGCAGCACTAACTAACATTGTCCCCTTAGAATTAA
>DLXW01000196.1:0-4673 GCA_003448685.1 Cyanothece sp. UBA12306 | reverse complement strand
AGAATTAAAAGATATTGAATTAAGATATTGGGAATGATCCGATAAAGTCTTTATTAATTCCCCTGTTTCTATCTCCCATAATTTGATAGTTTTATCGGCACTTCCCGTGGCAATTATTTTGTTATCAGGACTGATAGCGACGGTTCTAATATTATCATCATGTCCTACAATTGAGCGAATTAATTGCCCTGTTTCTAAATTCCAAATTTTAATTGTTTGATCTTTACTTACACTAGCTATTTTTTGATTATTAGCACTAACAGCAACAGCAAAAATACCTTTGGTATGTCCTGTTAAAGTTTTAATTAGTTGACCAGTTTCAGCATTCCAGATTTTTATCGTGTTATCCCAACTACTATTAACTATTTTTTGCCCATCTGGACTATAAACTAAGCTTCTCACGGCTTTTTCATTAGCTTTGATAGTAAGAATATTTTTTTTAGGATCAATTTCCCACACTTTGATAATACCTTTTTTACTACTGCTAATGAGTTTTTCTCCATCAGGACTAAAACTAACTGATAACACTGCTGAAGAATGTCCTATTAAAGTATGGACAAATTTTCCTGTTTGCAGATTCCACAATTTTATTGTTTGATCTTCACTTCCACTAGCAATTAAATTTTTTTGAGCATTTATTGCCACAGACCAAATAGTATCAGTGTGACCAGAAAGCGTTTGAATATCTATATTATTCCATGTTGTTTTTTGACTATTGTTTAGAGTTACTGTATTTTCTGATTGGTTAAGTTTTTCTTGAATGAGTTGTTTGTCCTTGAGTTCAGAACAAGCATTAATACTTGTAAATAAAACTATTAAATTTATGATCTTTAAGATTTTTGTTAAATAATTAATATTAGTCATGATTGGCTTCTCAGAGACTGTTCCTAAATAGAATATTAAATGTAACCTAAGGGTTTAAGACAAAAGTTTTGTCCTAACTGCCTTGGTGGTTGCTATCTTTATGTTCATATTAGGAATAATAATAAATTAACAACAAGAGACTGGCAAAAGAATAATTTTTGTCAGTCTCTTTTAGATTCCTTAAACAATTTAATTGTTAAGTGTGTTTCTATCCCAAGGGATGGAATAAAAGATCAGGATAGAAGCGATTAAATTCAATCAAAAGTCCTGCTGTAAAAGTCAACAAGGCCATGATTAAAACAGGGGCAGTAGAAAGAAACTTTGTCAAACCTTCCATGAATAGTTCTCCCAACAATGAGTTATAGAATCGAAAAGTGCGATTGATTTCTTAGCCATTAACAGTTATTAATCTGTTGATTGTTTAACTGTTTGCTAATTTAGCGAGGTGAAACAGGAATTTCGCTGTCTTTAGCGGTTAATTTTCCTGAAGTCAATTCGCCAAAAGCAGCTAAAGGCCAAGCAAAACCAGTCAACATTTTACTAATTGCCAAAGGCACATCAATGATGATTTCCTTCATTTCAGCATCTTTTTCATCCCGAACGGCAATTAAATAAGCTCGACCAACCCAACCGATCCAGCCGGCAATATAGAGGAACATAATACCAGGAATGGTAAAGTCTCCTACATGGGAAAAACGACCATCAGCAATCAAACGAGGATAGCCTTCAGGACCACAAAGAGCTTCTGCATAACGTGCAGCTCGTTTTTGTCCCGATTGGGGGTCATTAGTGGTGTTGAGGAAATTCTTGGCTTTTTCTTGATAAGCAGCAGACTCACTACAGGGAGTGAGATGGTCAAAAGCATCTGCATGGGCAGAAGGAACGAAATTGAACCACAGGGTTACAATCAGAATTAAAGGCAGCAATCGTTTCATAAGAAATGTTTCCTTTTGTTACAAAAGACTAAGTTTTTTGTACACAAGATGTAAAGGATCAGTGGTACATCGAAGACATCTTACTCTGACAAGTTAGTCGAGTAAAGTAAAAAGAACAAAAAGTAGTCTTTCGTTTCAAATTAGCAGACAATGGCAACAGTATTAGCAATTGAAACAAGTTGTGACGAAACCGCCGTCGCAATTGTAAATAATCGTAACGTTTGTAGTAGTGTAGTAGCCTCACAAATTGCCCTCCACCAAACCTATGGTGGTGTTGTCCCCGAAATGGCATCTCGTGAACATTTAATGACTATTAACCCTTGTTTAGAAAAAGCTTTAGAGGAATCGCACCTGGGTTGGCAAGATATTGATGGAATAGCTGCCACAGTTGCTCCAGGATTAGTGGGGGCCTTGATGATGGGAGCAACCACGGCTAAAACTCTCTCCATTGTCCATCACAAACCCTTTATTGGGGTTCATCATCTCGAAGGACATATTTATGCCACTTATCTGAGCGATCGTGCCTGGAATCCTCCTTTTTTATGTCTTTTGGTGTCGGGGGGTCATACTAGCCTTATTTGGGTCAAAGATTGCGGGGTTTATGAACAATTGGGGGCTACTCGTGATGATGCAGCAGGAGAAGCTTTTGATAAGGTAGCACGGCTCTTAAATTTGGGCTATCCAGGGGGACCAGCTATCGATCGCTTGGCTAAAACAGGCAATCCTCAAGCGTTTCCTTTACCAGAGGGAAGGGTTTCTTTACCCCAAGGAGGTTATCATCCCTATGATTCGAGTTTTAGTGGCTTAAAAACGGCGGTATTACGGTTAGTTCAAAATCTAGAAAAAGAGGATAAAAATAATTTGCCTTTGGCTGATTTAGCAGCTAGTTTTCAAGAAACTGTGGCGCGATCGCTCACTAAAAAAACTATTGCTTGTGCTTTAGATTACGGGATTAATTCTATTGCTGTTGGTGGGGGAGTGGCGGCTAATAGTGAATTGAGAAAACAGCTACAAGAAGCCGGATTTAAACATAATATTAAAGTGCATTTTCCTACTTTAAAATTATGTACAGATAATGCGGCAATGATCGGTTGTGCTGCGGCTGATCATCTCAATAGAGGACATACTTCTTCTTTAACTTTAAATGTAAATTCTCGATTATCTATTACTGATGTAATGCAAATTTATCGATAGAAAAAATCAAGAAAAACTCAAAAAAGACGTTTTAAATAACGTCTTATCTCAAAAAATAAACGCAATGTATCGCGCTAAGCGCAATTAAGAACGGGTGAATGCGCGAATGTAGCAATTTTGCTATGACTCGATTTCAAGCTTTATAAATGTCCTAACCGTCTTGGGGGTTGCTATACAATCATATTTTGGCCTTTTCTGAGGTCAAAAACCTTAATACATGGTGCTATATCAATTTTTAAGTAAATGTTCTATCACAAAATTAGTGTATACTTCCCCAGCTAAAAAAGCAGGGGTTTCTAGGATTCGTTGATGAAAATCAATGGTAGTAGGAACTCCAGTAATGGCACATTCTCTTAAAGCTCGTTTCATCCTTTTAATTGCAGTTTCGCGATCGGGTCCCCAAACGATTAATTTACCAATCAAAGAATCATAATAAGGAGGAATTTCATAATCAGTATAGACATGGGAATCAATCCTTACTCCCGGACCTCCTGGGGGAAGATAGGCACTAATTTTACCAGGATGGGGGCGAAAATTATGCTCAGGATCTTCTGCATTAATGCGACACTCGATCGCATGGCCTTGTAATTGCACTTGATTTTGATTGAAAGACAGTTTTTCTCCTTGGGCAATACGAATTTGTTCAGCAATTAAATCTAACCCAGAGATCATCTCTGTCACAGGATGTTCTACTTGAATACGGGTATTCATCTCCATAAAGTAGAAATTTCCCCGATTATCTACTAAAAATTCTACCGTTCCTGCTCCAACATAATTAATCGACTTAGCCGCTTTAACCGCAGCTTTACCCATTTTCAACCGCAATTGAGGTGTTAAAAAGGGACTAGGGGCTTCTTCAAGTAGTTTTTGATGGCGGCGTTGAATAGAGCAATCTCTTTCCCCTAAATGAACTACATTGCCGTGGCTATCGGCCAAGATTTGAAATTCAATATGACGGGGACTTGCAATAAATTTTTCCAGGTAAACCCCCCCATTACCAAAAGCTGCTTCTGCTTCCCCTTGGGCGCTTTGAAAAGCACGGGAAAATTGGCTATCTTCTGTAACTAAACGCATTCCCCTTCCTCCACCTCCAGCAGTGGCTTTAATCATTACTGGATAGCCAATATCACGGGCAATTTCGTGAGCCTCTTGTTCGGTATTAATGACCCCCGGACTTCCAGGAACTGTGGGAACTCCAGCTTTTTCCATGGTTTTCTTGGCGGTGGATTTATCCCCCATGGAACGAATAGCCTCAGCAGTTGGTCCAATGAAGGTAATTTGATGTTCAGTGCAAATTTCAGCAAACTTGGCATTTTCTGCTAAAAATCCATAGCCTGGATGAATAGCGGTAGCGTTGCGAGTTAAAGCAGCGGAGATAATATTAGGGACATTGAGATAGCTTTTATTACTCGATGGCGGGCCAATGCAAACACTTTCATCGGCAAGCTGGACGTGAAGTGCTTGACGGTCTATGGTGGAGTGAACAGCAACCGTGGCGATCCCCAATTCTTCACAGCTATGTAAAATTCTTAAGGCGATCTCCCCGCGATTGGCAATGAGAATTTTGGAAAATTGCATCGTTTGACCCGCGCATGAAACATTTCTATATAGTAGAATATCTGGTTTTGTCCCTTAATAGCAGTTTTCAATTGGGTTGATCAATATTTTAGTTGAGTGAGT
>DLXW01000025.1:11292-19265 GCA_003448685.1 Cyanothece sp. UBA12306 | reverse complement strand
TCCTCTCGCGCAAGAAAGATAGAAAAATATCGCTGAGTCAACATTTATCTGTTATGGTAATCGCCCGTGTTAGGACATTTTTTAAACCTCAAACCCAATGATAGCAAGCTTTTTGCCTTTTGTCTTTTGCTTTGTGTTATAACAGTTTGTTACCATAAATGATAAAAACCTTAAACTCAAAAAAATTAATTACTTTTACGGTTTAGTAAAGATTATGAAGTCTACAAATTTGTTGAGCCGATTTAGTAGTCATCTGTTATCACTCTTCCTCGGTGTAATTTTATGTTTTGGTGGGTTTCACTTTCTTTCTTCTCAAGCTCAACCTTTAGGTTCGTTATCCCCTAATTCTACTTTTGATGTAGCTAAAGTTCCTGGTGTGAACAGTGCTGATAGTTTTGTCTCAGCAGCAGTCGTCCGTACTGGTCCGGCGGTTGTTCGCATTGATACGGAAACCGTTGTTACTCGACGGATAGATCCTTTCTTCGATGATCCGTTTTTCCGCGAATTTTTTGGTGAACAATTTCGTTCTCGTCTTCCTCGAGAACAAAGGATTACGGGACAGGGTTCTGGTTTTATTGTTGATCGCGATGGGGTGATCTTGACCAATGCTCATGTGGTTAATAATGCGGATAAAGTTACTGTTACCCTCAAAGATGGACGGACTTTTAATGGGCAAGTACGGGGAACCGATCAAGTGACAGACTTAGCGGTTATTAAGATTAACTCTCAAGGAGCTAACTTACCTGTGGCTCCTTTAGGAAATTCAGCTAACCTCAAAGTGGGAGATTGGGCGATCGCTGTGGGTAATCCGGTGGGATTAGATAATACGGTAACTTTGGGGATTATTAGCACCATTGGCCGTTCTGCTGCTAAGGCGGGTATTCCTGATAAACGTCTTGATTTTATTCAAACTGATGCGGCTATTAATCCAGGTAATTCTGGGGGGCCTCTTTTAAATGCTCAAGGGGAAGTAATTGGCATCAATACGGCTATTCGCGCCGATGCGATGGGAATTGGCTTTGCTATTCCTATTAATAAGGCAAAAGCTCTGCAAAATACCCTTGCTTCGGGACAAAAAGTCCCCCATCCCTATATTGGGGTACAAATGGTCAATTTAACCCCCGAATTAGCCAGAGAAAATAATCAAAATCCCAATTCACCGATTATTGTTCCCGAAGTTGAAGGCATTTTAGTTGTCCAGGTTGTTCCGAATACTCCTGCTGCTAAGGCTGGTATTCGTCGCGGAGATGTTATTGTTGCTGTTGAGGGAAAACCCGTGACTGATGGGGGTGATTTACAATCAATTGTCGAAAATTCTGGTCTTAATTCTAGTTTGAGACTCAAACTCTATCGTGGCAATCGCTTATTGGATTTAACGGTAACAACTGCCCAATTAGAAGGCAATGTTTAGTTACAAAATAACCGCCTAATCTGCTTTATTTTGTCCCATCCGTTGGCCATAGCTTCTAGCCCAGGGATTGGCCGTTAGACCGTGGGCTAGAACGCTTAATACTACTGTAAAAGCAACTATTAAGGTCAAGGTATTACTACCAGGTAACCTTTCATCAAGTACAATCACTGCAAAGACAATACTCGCTAATCCCCTCGGACCAAACCACCCGACGAATAATTTGCTCTCTAGATTTAAAGTCGTTCGAGATAAACACAAGAATACAGGAACCATCCGCACTATGGTCAAACTTAAAATGGCGTAAACAACAATTTGCCAAGTGATTTGAGGGAGTGCGACACTAACAACGGCTGAACCAAATGCGATCCAGGTGATCAGAGTTAAAGCATTACAAGTGGCCTCTGATCCCAACAGGAGATCTTCTTTGTAAGATTTTGGCTTAAAAGCATTACCAAAAAACAAACCGCCCACAAAAGACGCAATAAATCCACTTCCTCCCCAACTTTGGGCTGTAGCAAAGCAGAGAATTGCCACACAAACCACGGAGACTTGTCGCCAATGTTTGGAGAGCCAATTGTGTTCACGGCAGAATTTGCCTAACTGTGGACTGATAAAGCCAAAGCTGGCCCCCACAACTAGGCCGATGCCAATTTCCTCTGCAAACAGGCCCAATAACAATTGAATTGTACTGTCTTCAGTATTTTGGTGGGTGGCGATCGCTAGTAAAGCCAAAAGAATAGGAACGCAAATTCCATCGTTGAGACCACTTTCTATATTCAAATCTTCACGAATAACTGCTGGTACATCAGGATTAGTGACTACTGCTTTCCCTAAGGCCGCATCTGTGGGAGCCAGCATGGTAGCTAGAATAGCCCCCTCAACTAGACTAAGATCTCCGAACAACAGTCTACTCACTCCAAAACCTAGTCCAATAGTTAATGGTAATCCTACCAAAAGTAGGCGACTAGGAAGACGAATACTGTTCTTGACTACCGACAAATTAGCATTAGCAGCATCTGTAAAGAGAATCAGAGCTAGGGTTAATTCAACGATTAACTTGAGATTTTCTGAGTTGACATTAATTTGTAATATTCCCAGACCAAAAGGACCAAACAATAGACCAAAGATTACGAAAACCATGGCATCAGAAATCCAGGTTCGTTGTAAACCTCCGGCAATCATGCTATACATCAAGGCAAAGCCAGCTAGAATAGCCCAGTCACTATAAGTAAAAATCATTTTTTATTCGTCATCAATGGTTTTATCTTTTACCCCTCGAACAATACGAGATAATTCATTCTTTTCATCAACACTAATACGAGTGGGAGAACCACTAATAATTCCTTCATAATTACGGAAAGAATCTTGAATGGCTGGACCTTTTTGATTGATGCTATATTCTCTAATCCCTTTATCATGGGCAGAACCGCGCATTTTAAAGACATTAATTGCTCGGGACATTTCACCACGAATCTCTACGTATTGTAGCATAATAATGGTATCGGTAATGGTAGAAATATGGGATTCTGTAATGGAATGAGCCCCCATGAATTGATCAGTTGTATTAGTAAAAAATCCGGTTATTTCTTCTTGTTTAGCATAACCTGTTACCCCAATAACAAACTGACGAAAAGCATTATTAGTAACACCCCTAGCTAAAGCTGAAAGGGAATCAATCGCAATTCTTGAGGGTTTAAACTCAGAAATTTCTGATTTAATAATCTGTAAATGATCCTCTAGTCCTGAAGATTCGGGATAGCTACAAAGCAATTTTAGCAGCCCTTTCTGTTCCATTTCTTCAAAATCAATACCCCAAGAGTAAGCATTACGGGATAATTGCGCTCTGGACTCTTCATAGGCGAATAAAATTGCTCTTTCTCCTTGACGACAACCTTCTTCTAGAAACTTACTAACTAGCAATGTTTTACCAGTTCCTGTGGCACCAGTTGCCAAAATAATAGAGTCTTTAAAAAAGCCACCTCCACACATTCCATCAAGGGTTTTAACTCCAGAAGAAATACGCGCATTAGATGAGCGTTGAGTAAGTCGCATCGCACCAAGAGGAAAGATATTGATACCATCATCAGTCATGGTGAACGGATATTCTCCTTTCATGTGGGTTGTTCCGCGTAACTTAAGGACTTCCGCAGTTCGACGACGGCGTTCTCCTTCGAGAACATTGCGTAAAATGACTACATTGTCTGAGACAAATTCTTCCACGCCAAAACGAGCTATTTGTCCATATTCTTCGACTCTTTCTGTAGTCAAAATCGAGGTAACGCCTAATGATTTCAACCTAGCAACTAAGCGAAAAATTTCTCGACGAACTACCGATGCTGCATCATATTGTTGAAAAACTGCTGTTACTGAATCAATAGAAACTAATTGTGCTTTATATTTATTAATAGCATATTGAATCCTTTCTATTAAAGCTGATAAATCAAAACTTCCCACAACTTCTTGTCCATCGGGATCGGGGGAAGCATCAAGAATAAATAATTTACCTTCATCAATTATTTGTTGTAAATCCCAACCAAAACTATAGGCATTTTGAATAATATCAAAGGGTGATTCTTCAAAGGTAACAAATAACCCGGGATAATCAAAATATTTGATACCATGATAAAGAAATTGAATGGCTAATAAAGTTTTTCCTGTACCTGATGTTCCACTTACAAGGGTGGTTCTTCCAATCGGTAAACCCCCATGGGTAATTTCATCAAATCCTTCGATCATAGTCCGAAGTTTGCGGACACCTTGAGGAGTTTTTTCGAGTTTGTTAGAGGTATTAGGAATGGGTTCTTTCATTATAGGGTTTATAGTTTCTTTTATTAAAAATTTGTCAAATTAATTAATTCAAAACAAAATATTTTATGATTCAGATTCTCTTTCTCGAATTTCTTCATAAAGTAGATCTAAACCAATTAAAACTTTCTCTCTATCGGACAAATCTCCAATAATTTTACGCACAGGTGGAGGTAAGATTTTAGCTAGGGTTGGAGTAGCTAAAATTTTGTCTTCTTCGGCTAACTGTGGATTTTTGAGAACATCAATAACCTTGAGGGCATAAACCCCTTGAAATTCTTCTTCAAGGATATTTTTCAGGATTTTTAAAGCTCTAACGGAGTTAGGTGTATTACCCGCAACATAAAGCTTGAGAACATAAGTTTTTTTAAAGTTAACCATTGGTGAAAGTAGAAAAATTATTGATAAAGAACTGTTGATTAAATTAATTAGTTAATTTTGTAAAAATTACTTAGATTCCCTATTCATACCCTAATCGATTTGGTACAATAAATCAAACAGGAGATCTTCTCGAGGAATCGATCGGCGGTACATTTCACCCAAATGGGCTAGGATATCGATGATGGTAAGGCGATAATCTAACAAAATTTCTTCGCTACGACCTTCTATTTTAAGTTGTTGAGAAAATTCATCAATTAGTTCCATATGAATTTCTAAAACTTTAGAGACTGAAACATCGGCAAAAAATGCTTGGTTAACAAACTGATCTATGAGATTATTAATATTAGTATCATCGCCAAAATAATTCAGAATTATTTCTCGATACTTGGTACTAAGATGTTCAATAAGTTCCTTTTTTTCTTCTCGAGAAAGATTGCGGTAAAAATCCTTAGGGTTCCTTTTATAATAAACTCCTAAATAGCCTAGTCTTTCTTTGAGTTTTTCTCCTAAACGACGCTGCTGTAAAAGTAAGAAACTAGACTGTTTTTCCGGTGTGGCAATTTCGGGAGAAGCAACAGATTTATTCGATAAAGGACAACTCGGACTTAAATGCAAAAACTTAGCAATAGCTTGTTCAATTGCTGACTCAATCTTCTCTAAGGACAGTGTTTCTTGTTTGACCTCAGCACTATGATATAAGCAGTTAGGTACTTCCCTTTCTGCTGAATTTGTTGGAGATTCTTCCCATTCTGGGTCAATAATAACTACAGGAACAAAGATTCCCTGTTCATAAAATTGATTAAACAAAGGAGAGATAGTTTGATCTCGAAAGATAATCAAACAGTCAATTGCTTCTCTGTGACTATGGACAAAATCGAATAATTCTGCAGCAGAATCAATTTTTTTGAGATCATAAGGCTTTTTAGCCAGAATTTCTGCTAAATTCTGAGCAATAGTGCCATCATTCAGATACAGACAAAGCGATAATCGAGATTGCAAAGTTTTATAATTTTAATTTAACTCACTAGACAATTTAAAGGGGAAAGTCGGCCAAGTTAGGCTAATCCTCCTTATAAAAGTTAACACAAAGGCTTCTTAAAAATTAATATTTATGTATGTGTAGAGAGAATTGTAATTATTTGTAAGTGATTAACCCTAAAAGCTGACAATTCAAGGCATATTAAAATAGTGGGGAAGCGATCCCCTTTTCCACCTGCCAGTAACCCTCAACTTAGGCCGATGCTTACCCTCAAACATTTTCTGTACTCTGTACCCTTATGTCAATCTTGTATGACGCTCGATGATATTCTAGCGTTATTTAAATCGGGTCAACATGATGTTATCGCAGTTGTCGATGAGAACCATACTCCCCTAGGGATTATTTCTAGTCGCCATTTACTCTCCTCATTACTTCAACAATCTTTGACTTCAGCCCCTGATTCTACTAAAAGTATTTCTAATTTTCAGTCATCAAAGATACTTTCTACTGAGAAATCAACAGTTAAACAGGCTTCTAGTATATATACCTATCCGTCCCCAAAAAGAAATTGGCAAGACCTCTTAACAAAATTGGTTCTATTGCCTTGTGATCTAAGTTTGACAGACTTTGGAGCCTATGTACAAGACGCTGAGAAATCTGCTGATCCCCGTCCTACCTATGGAGTGGTGGATCAATCGGGAAAATTTCTGGGATTAGTCGATAGTGAGGAAATTATCCAAGTATTATTGACCCAAAAACCCAATCTTCGGGACAAAACGTCTTGTTTTTCTGTTTCAGAACCATTACTTCAAGAATTGTTAGAACAGTTCCCGTTACCTGTGATGGTACAGACAAAACAAGGGGAAATTATCCAAAAAAATCAAAGTTGGCGCGAACAGATTGGTAATTTGACTCTTCCTGATAATACTAATGTTTGTTATCTCAATCATCAACAGCGTCGTTATCCATTACCTGCTCAAGTTTGTGCTGTGGGGAATCCTGATGTGGGGAATTCTGAGTTGACTTCTGGGAAATATTGGGCTGAAAGTTCCTATCTAACGGAGAATCTGGCTTGTTCTCAATGGCTACAATCAATTCCTGGGGAATTCAACCATAATAGTTCATTTTCTGAGACACCAGAGTTACATTCCCCCATGTCTTCTCCCCCATCATTAGTTAATCATGACTCAGAACAAGAACGGGTCTGGCAATTTGTTAAATGTCCTTTGAACACAGGAGATTTAGCTGAGGAGACTTTCCTCGTGTTAGCAACAGATGTAACGCAACAGCAGAGACTTTGCCAGGAATTAGGGGCTAAAAATGCAGATTTAGTCCAACTCAATCGCCTCAAGGATGAATTTTTGGCCTGTATTAGCCATGAACTCAAATCTCCCCTAACCGCAGTGGTGGGGTTATCGAGTCTTTTAGGGGAACAAAAAATAGGAGAACTCAATTCTCGCCAAGTCCATTATGCAGAGTTGATTTATCGCAGTGGCCGTCAACTGATGACCCTGGTTAATGATTTGCTCGATTTGACTCGTTTGGAAACAGGACAGTTAAAATTAAGCTTTATTCCTTTAAATATTAAAAGTATCTGTCAAAGAGCTTATGATTCGATTAAAGAAAAACATCAGCTCAAAGCTAATTCCCCTTTATCGTTTAGTTTAGAAATTGAACCTGGGTTAAAATTTATCTTGGCCGATGAATTACGTCTCCATCAAATGTTAGTTCATCTGTTGGATAATGCTTTGAAATTCAGTCAAGATCAAGGACAAGTGGGAATTAAGGTCAATCGCTGGGAAAATTGGCTGGCTTTTACCGTCTGGGATACGGGAATTGGTATTCCCGAAGAGTCGCAACATTTGATCTTTCAGAAATTTCAACAATTAGAAAATCCTTTAACCCGTAAGTTTGAAGGAACTGGTTTAGGATTAGTTCTTACCCAACGCTTAGCTAGAGCTCACGGTGGCGATATCTCTTTCATTTCCAAAGCTGGTCAAGGAAGTCAGTTTACCCTACTGCTTCCTCCTTCTCCTGATATTGAGGTGAAAAAGAACGAGAATAATTCTAGTCTAATTCCTAACCCGATGGTACTGATTGTTGAAGCAATTCCCCATCATATTGAAGATTTGATGGATAAGCTAACGCAATTAAACTACAGAGTTGTCATTGCTCGCACAGGAACAGAAGCAGTGGAAAAAGCGCGGCAATTGAGACCTTACGCTATTATGCTTAATCCTTTATTGCCTTTGCTATCAGGATGGGATGTGTTGACTTTACTTAAGTCTGACCCCCAAACTCGGAAAATTCCAGTTTTTGTCACCGCTAGTCCTGGAAATCAACCTTTAAATGAACCCAATCAGGCTAATGGTTTTTTATCGATTCCTGCTGATTTAG
>DLXW01000025.1:0-11095 GCA_003448685.1 Cyanothece sp. UBA12306 | reverse complement strand
GATTCCTGCTGATTTAGAGATTTTACAGAATATTCTTGGGGGGGTTAAACCTTCGACTATTATTCCCAATCGCTCTTTAACTTTATTACGTCTTTATCCTAACTGTATTGAGCAAAAAGAGCCAAGCAAATCCTTATCCCATTCTCTGTCGGAGTGGTCTTTAGTTGAGCAATTATCTTTGTTTAATCACCGCATTCTCGAAGCTGATGATCTAGAACAAGCTCAAATGCTAGTCCGTGTTTGGCAAGTGGACGTTATTGTTCTCGATGGCAGCTATCTTGATGATTCAACTGATTATTTGCAATCACTGTCTCAATGTTCAGAGTTAGCTTCTTTGCCTTTAATTACCTTAGATATCAAAACTACAGAAGCAGCTAATCAAGTTGATAATCTTTTAGTTTTTCCCTGTTTAATTCCAGATAATAAGCAAAATGTGGGGCAACTTTGGGAAGTAATTCAAATTGCAGCTTCTAGTAAATCTTAATCAATTGCTTGTCTTTTGAGATAAATTAATTGTTGAGTTTCTGGAGATTTCCTGGTATCAACTAATCGAACTGCTTTTAAGTATTTTAAACAATGTTGTACCATAGAAATTGGGCGGTTGAGGCGATCACTAAGCACTTTTACTGTTAATCCTTCGGGATTGTTTAACAGCAATTCTTCGATCCTTTCTTTTGTTGTTGGCCCAGGTGTAGGACGAATAATAGTGAATGGCAAGGCTATTATTATTGTATTGAATTAATTTTCTATAAGTGTAGACCTAATCTTAGTCCCATTAGTTCCCGCTCTTTAATATAATTTTACTAAATATTGCTATTTTATTATGCCAAAAAAAAAGAAAAAGTCAATTTCATGCTTAAGTTTAATACTGATTTATACTATTTTAGGTTACGCTTTATGGTGGTTAATTAATCAAACTAATTTTAATATAAATAAACTAATAAGTAATAATCAAAGTATTGATGAATTTGGCAAAATAATTCAGTCAATTATTGCTTTTGTTACTCAAGATTATATTGATAAAAATCCTAAAAATACTCCTATTTATGAACCTAAAAATAGTAATAATACTCAATCTAAAACTCTTTTTGATTTCCCTCAAAGTGTTGCTAAAGGAACAACTATTACTCTTAATGGTTCTACCAGTATGGCTCATATTAATCAAGCATTAAAAATCTCTTTTGAAAAAACATTTTCAGAAAGTTTAATTGCAATTAATGCCCAAGGTTCAGATATTGGTATTCAAGATATTTTAAAAGGAAAAATTGACCTAGCTGCTAGTTCTCGACCTCTGACATCTTCAGAAAAACAACAGGGTTTAATTGCTATTCCTGTAACTCAAGATTCTATTGCTATTATTGTGGGTAATACAAATCCTTTACGTCGTGGTTTAACTCAACAACAATTAATCGATATATTTCAAGGTAAAATTGATAATTGGTCAACATTAGGTGGAGAAAATAGAACCATAAAAGTAATTAATCGTCCTGCTATTAGTGGAACTCGCCAAGTTTTCCAAAAATTAGTCTTAAACAACAGTAGTTTTGGCAATAAACCTAACTTTATTACCCTGGATAGAGACTCAACAACTTTAATTTTACAGGCCCTAGGTAACAATGGAATTAGTTATGCTAACTATTCCCAGATTGCTAACCAACTTACTGTCCTGACTGTTCCTATTAATGGCTTAACTCCAGAAGCAAAAATCTATCCTTATCAACAGACATTATATTATATTTATAAACAACCTATAAATCCAGCAGTTAAAGCTTTTCTGGGTTATACAACCTCTGAACAAGGCCAAAAAATTATTAAAAATGCCCAACTAAATCATAATCAAATCAAAATTTCTCAATCGTCAAATCAGCAATCTTTAAAGCAAGATCAACAATCTATTAAAGTAGATAGAAATTCTAAATTATCAAATCAAGTTAACCAATTAACTCCCTGGGAAAAGAAGGTAATTAGGGGAATTTATTTAAGTAGATATCAAATAACAAATAATGCCAGTGAACAAACTATACGTCAGCGAGTACGCTATTATAAGTCTCGAGGAATTAATACTATAAAAAATTGAACATTTAAGCTGATGAATATCCTTGAAATTGTCAAAAGTGACTATCAAAACTTCCCCGTTGATCCAACCTATTCAATTTATGCCGAAAATGTGTATTTTAAAGACCCAATGACGGAATTTCGAGGAATTGAACGATATAAAACCATGATTCAATTTATGGCAACTTGGTTTAAAGAAATTAAACTAGATTTACACAATATTGATCAATCTCAAGACACTATTCATACAGAATGGACACTCCATTGGATCACCCCCCTGCCCTGGAAACCATCTATTGCGATCGCCGGAAGAAGCGAATTAGTGTTGAACTCCCAAAACCTGATTATCTCCCACATTGACTACTGGAATTGTTCTCGTTGGGATGTAGTTAAGCAACATTTTTCCTTTAATCCTTCATAATAAAGATAAGTAATGTAAACTTTCTTAAGAAAATCCATGCGTGTAATCCTCATGACAGGTAAGGGAGGAGTCGGTAAAACCTCTGTTGCTGCTGCTACTGGACTGAGATGTGCCGAACTAGGTTATAAAACCCTAGTTTTAAGTACCGATCCAGCCCATTCACTTGCCGATAGCTTTGATTTAGAATTAGGCCACGAACCCCGTAAAATTCGTCCTAACCTCTGGGGGGCCGAATTGGATGCACTCATGGAGTTAGAGGGAAACTGGGGTGCAGTAAAACGCTATATTACTCAAGTTTTACAAGCTAGGGGTCTTGATGGTGTTCAAGCCGAAGAATTAGCTATTTTACCAGGAATGGATGAAATTTTCGGGCTAGTACGCATGAAACGTCACTATGATGAAGGAGAATATGAGGTCTTAATTATTGACTCAGCCCCTACAGGAACAGCCCTCAGACTCCTCAGTATCCCCGAAGTAGGGGGATGGTATATGAGAAGATTTTACAAGCCTTTACAAGGAATGTCTGTGGCTTTAAGACCCTTAGTAGAACCCTTGTTTAAACCTATTGCGGGGTTTTCTTTACCCGATAAAGAGGTTATGGACGCACCCTACGAATTTTATGAACAAATTGAGGAATTAGAGAAGGTTCTGACTGATAATAATCGAACAACAGTGCGTTTAGTGACTAATCCTGAAAAAATGGTGATTAAGGAATCATTACGCGCCCATGCCTATTTAAGTTTATATAACGTGTCTACAGATTTAGTGGTGGCTAACCGAATTCTTCCTGAAACTGTTACCGATACCTTTTTCCACCGATGGAAAGAAAATCAACAGGTTTATAAACAAGAAATTTACGATAATTTCCATCCTTTACCAGTCAAAGAAGTTCCCCTCTATTCCGAAGAAATGTGTGGTTTAGAAGCTTTAGAAAGACTCAAAGATACTTTGTACAAAGATGAAGATCCTGCGCAGGTTTATTACAAAGAAGATACCCTTCGAGTCGTTAAAGAAGATGATTGTTATAGCTTAGAGTTGTATTTACCTGGCATTCCCAAAGAACAAATTCAACTCAATAAAACAGGAGATGAGTTAAACGTTCGTATTGGTAACCATCGCCGAAATTTAGTTTTACCTCAAGCTTTAGCCGCCTTGAAACCTTCAGGAGCAAAAATGGAAGAAGATTACTTAAAAATACGCTTTAGTGATGGGGTAAAAACTAAGGTTTAACGAATTGCAATTAGATGGATTAAAGTAGAGATATTATTAATTGTATTTCTACTTTAATCTTTATTTACTAAACAGCAGCTAATTCTAAATTGGCAGTCAACATATAAACCAAAATGCCTAAAATTTGTTCAACAGGGATGACATAATATTCTTGAAGATCAACAATAACTGTTTGATTTTCAAGTCTTAAAAACTTCCATAAATTCCCCAAAGTTACCACTCCAAAAATTTGACGTATTTGTTGATTTTTGTGTAAATTAAATTGTTGTGCGCCTAGCATAGCTGCAATACATTGGGGAATAGCTGCATTAAGATTTTCTTTTTTAGCTTCGATAATAACAGTAACAGGAGCTTTAATATATAATTGTTCTTTATCTTGACAAAGAATATAATCACAAAAACCATTTAATCCTTGAGTTTTATCTACATCAAATTCAACTCCAGAAAATAAACTAACTTGGTCTTCTAAAAGATATTTTATTTCTGATAAAATTGGCGCGATTATAAATTCAGAACGAGCTTTTTCAGTATTAATAGCTAAAGCTAAAGAAAGATGCCTTTTTAAGTTTTCTTTTAAAAAATCACTCGAATCTATCGATTTAATATCTCGAAAAGCTTCTTGTTCTTCAATAATACTGATCGGAAATACTTCTTCAAGTTCACTTAAATTAAAATCACTATAAGCCATCATCAACCCCCTATTTGACAAAATTAATTATTAATTAATAAGCAATTACTGCCCTAATTGAATATAATACTAGAACGGACCTTGTGATTTATGCCTTTTTTAAAAAGAAACCTATCAAGATTGACCCCTTCTAATGTTAGCTAAACGAATTTTACCCTGTCTCGATGTTAATGCCGGTCGCGTTGTTAAAGGCGTGAATTTTGTGGATCTTAAGGATGCTGGAGATCCCGTAGAATTAGCCAAGGTTTATAATGATGCTGGAGCGGATGAATTAGTCTTTCTCGATATTACTGCTACCCATGAAGGAAGAGATACCATGATTGATGTGGTTTATCGTACCGCCGGAGCCGTATTCATTCCCTTAACTGTTGGGGGAGGCATCCAAACCTTGGAAAATATTAAAAATCTGTTACGAGCCGGAGCAGATAAGATTAGTATTAACTCATCTGCTGTCCGAAACCCTGATTTTGTCAACCAAGCGAGCGATCGCTTTGGCAAACAGTGTATTGTAGTTGCTATTGATGCCAGAAGACGTAAAGATCCTAATAATTTGGGATGGGATGTTTATGTTCGAGGAGGTAGGGAAAATACAGGACTTGATGCTATCGAATGGGCAAAAGAAGTGGAAAAACGGGGCGCAGGGGAATTATTAGTTACTAGCATGGATGCCGACGGAACACAAGCGGGCTATGACTTAGAATTGACGCGAACTATTGCCGAACAGGTGGAAATTCCGGTCATTGCTTCTGGAGGTGCGGGAAATTGCCAACATATTTATGAATCTCTCACGCAAGGTAAAGCTGAAGCCGCATTATTAGCTTCTTTACTCCATTATGGACAATTAACCATTGCTGAAGTTAAAGGATATTTAAGCGATCGCCAAGTTTCTGTTAGGGATGTCTGATCGAGTCTCTATAGAAATCCTTAATTTATCAAACCTAGGGTTACTTACTGTATATTGTGTATTAGAATAGAGGAAACTTAACATTTTGTAAAATATGTTGATTCCTATTCTAATATTTGATGTGGCATTAGTGGCTTGGTCACTCCACCTAATGCAAGAAGCTATCGACCAGCAAGAATTTTCCCTAATGCTGGCAGGAACCCTGGTGGCACTGGCCGCAGCAGCCATGCTAGTTGTCTATTTTCTCATGGGCCATTGCTTAAGCTACCTCTCCCAAGTCTCTTAAAATATTCCTACTTAACATAATGAAAAATGAGAAAGATGTTATGAAACTAAATTTTTACTAAAAATTAATCAAATCAAAGATTTAATTAATTATAGAAACTGAATCTCTTGATTCAACCTAAAAAGAATCATCATAATTAATCAAAATAATATTAAGGTAGAAGACTTTAAATCAGTAGCTATTTGGTGCCGTAAATTTAATGTTACTTTTGGCTATGCTGCGTTTTAAACAAAAATAACATTTCACAGTCAGTATTCTTAAAGCTTTAGCAGGGACTAGGTTTTTCTTAGTCCCAATATTTTTTAACTACACATTTTATGATTTATCCCTAATCGAGGATAATATAATGGTAGGACAATGAAATTGTTTAACAGCTTATCAAACTTTTCAATTTATCAAGAATTAAAATATACCAGTCAACCAGTAATTTATCCTAAGAAATAGACTTTTAGCCAGGTTCTGTAATGACTCCTATAAATACAATAGTTTGAGTTTTCTGATCCCTAATTATACATAAAAAAGGACGATTTACAACCATATTAAATTTATCTTCTGAAGTTGAAACAGAAGTTGCTTTAACTTGAAGTGGACTCATTGGTGCAGGTTGTGTTCCCTTTTCATCAACTTCAACTAAGGTTTTGTGTTTGATTGCACTAACATAAGCATTTTCAGATGTCAACTGAGAAAAATTAGCTTTTGACAAACTGAAAATACTTGCCATACCCAAAGACTCTAAGGTATTTTTTAAATCAACTTCATAGGATAAGTTAAAGCGTGGAAGTTGTAATATTCCTTCTTTTTTGTTTAACTGACTCATCCATTTTTTCCATTGTCCAACTGTTAATTTTTGACTGATACTCTCTAAACTAATACCCTCTTTAGGTAAGAAAACTTCTAAACTAAAACGATTTTTAGCATAGGGCAAACTTATTAGTTGAAATTGGGAATTTTCAAAATAATCATATTCTCCATCTCTATACATAAAAGAGACTTTTTTATTTTGACCATTGCTTAAGTAAAATGGTTTTTCTTTAGTAAGTTTTTGATCAAATTCTGTTTGCCAAACTCCCTTAAAATAAATAGCATTAATCAAAAAAATGACATCATGGGGATTAATTTTTTCGACAACTTCTCCGATTTTTCCTTGAGTTGTTTCTTTCATCCAACGATTAATAATTCCCATAGACTCAGGACTCTCAAAATTCAGATTGGTAATTTGAGCCTGATAATATTCTCGATTATTTTTGAGAAATTGATAGCGGAAAGAAAATCCTTGTCTAGCCCAAAGGGAATGAGCGATCTTTAATTGAAGCTGATGATCATCAGTCTGTCGAGATTTTTCTAAAGCAAAATTGGCCTGGTTAAATGCTTCAAGATTGATTCCTTTAACAGCCAAAGCCCCAGCCATTTCTTGCTGAGTTTTACCACTCGCTCCATTGTAGAGCATCGATAGGGCAAGAGCGATATTAGACGGAGAAACAACAATATTTTTCCCAGTTTCTTTAGTCATCAAAGTTGAAAAGAGATCCAAGCCAAATTTGGTCTGAGCATCAACCAACTCTTTCTTGTCTAGAGATTGTTTGGGAAAAAATCCGGTGGGGGAAACTTCTTGTAAGGCTTGAGCGTCTGAGAGAATACTGAGAAAATTGGTTTTTGATGAGGGAAACAGCCAACTCAAGAAAAATAAGCCAAACAAGCCTAACGTTATCATCGAAGTTTTTCGATTTGTCATCATCATCACTCCTAATCTACCATACAGCGATGTTTACACCGTTTCTAGAGTGATTGCTCCAGATTCGGCTCATGGTTCCCCTGGGAAAACTATAGATATTTCCCTAACTATTTTTGGATAAACTATCCTTACTTTCGAGGATATACTTGATTGCTAAACATAAACCCTTAGAATTGTAAACAAATAATTAATTCTAAACTTTAAGTTCTCGCCTGCTTGGGGGCAAGCAACGGAGGTAATCAAAAAATCGTGAACATCGCAGAAATAATGCAAAAAGGTGGTTTGGCCATGTGGCCACTACTGTTTCTATCGGTACTAGCTTTAAGCACCATAATTGAGCGTTTTTGGTTTTGGGCTAGATTTTTGCTCAGAGAAGGACAGATTCTTAATCGGATCATGGATACTGCTCAGAGAAATTGGGATTTAGTTCCCAAAATGGCTAGAGAGTCTAGAGATCATCCTTTAGGCAATTATCTCTACGCGCCGCTAAAATTAGCTCATCCTGATCCAGAAGCTTTCCATCTGGCCTTAGAATCAGCTGCTGATAATGAATTAGCTCTGATGCGACGTGGAGATAAAATATTAGAAGCAATCATTGCACTTTCTCCTTTATTAGGATTATTAGGGACGGTATTAGGATTAATTGGCTCCTTAAGTTCAATTCAGATTAGTGACCTCGGAACGGAGTCCACTGCGGGGGTTACCCTGGGAATTGGAGAAGCATTAATCTCTACAGCAGCTGGTTTAATTGTGGCCATTATCAGTTTGGTTTTTTATCGAATTTTCCAAGCACTCTGGTTCAATCAAGTTAGAGTATTTAGGAAGACGGGTAGCGAATTAGAAGTTATCTATCGTCAAAAATGGCTAGAAATAGAAGATGATCGCTATCGTATAAATACAGATTTAGAATCTTCCGAAATGGCTGACCATTAAATACCTCACTCTTAACCGTAAAAGCACTCATGACACAGACAACGACACCAAAGACAAAGAATCAGAAAAAACCCTCCCTTGTCCACTCTCGTCCTCTGAAGTTGTGGCAGGATATTTCCCCCGAACAGGAAGTACGTATTGAGATCTTACCGATGATTGATGTGATCTTCTGTATCCTAACTTTCTTTATTCTGGGAGCCGTAGGACTATCCCGTCAGCAGGCTATTAGCTTAGATCTACCCAAATCCGGTGCAGGAGCTCCTCAAATGCGAGAGATGCTAGTAGTTAGCCTCGATGATTTCGGTCAAGTTTATGTAGAAAAACAACTGGTAACGCGCAATCAACTATTTGATGCTATTAAAAATTATCACCAGTTTAACCCCAACGGTGTTATGGCTCTCCATGCCTCAAGAAATGCCAGTTATAATGAAGTTATTCAAGTCCTCGATATTCTCAAACAGGTGGGAGGCGATCGCGTCGCTTTGGCTACTTTACCAGGAGAGTCGGATTCGTTGGATAATTCGGGTTATCCTGACCTCAATTCTCCCGCATCACCCGCAGGTTTACCTGGATTGTCTGGAAATTCTGCCAATTCCTGGCCGCCAATGGCACCAAACAATCGTAACCAAGGATTAGGAAATGCTCAAGGTTCTGGGGTTAATCCCTCCGTACCACAAGTTCCCTCGGCTCCGTCAACTTCACCTAATAACTAATTTGGCATGATCTTGCTGAAGATTGGCTAATTTCAACCTCTGTTAGAGACAATCTGCACTTTGAGCAACTTTAATCAGCGATGAAGTCTTAGAAGATCGACGACAAGCCATTAGTTGTTCCTCTAAGGCAGCAATGCGATTGTAAGCTGCTGTTAACTGAGCCGTTAAGCGACGCACCTGAAGATCTCTCGAGAAAATAACCTCTCCTTCAGGGGCAACTAGGCTGTTAATTTCTCGATCATCGGTTAAGATATCCTTGTGTTCCATCTCTAGCTTGAATTGCCCATGGGTTGCACCTGGAGGTTTAGCACTAGAATCGGAGCAAGGAATCAAGGTTGAAGAATCTGGGTAGGTTTTAACCTCAGGTCCAGATAATACATCTGAAGTCATCAATTGCTGACTAACCTGTTCCACAATATTATGAAGTTGATTGACTTTGTAATTGAGTTCATTGATTTGTTGCTGTAGCGCATCCATATGAGTTCCCATCACTGAAACTTAATCTATCTTTCATCCTAGAAGTGGCTACGGAAATTTATTACAGATTCCCGATTCATTTAACGATTCATGGTGTCTGCTTAATTTTATGATCAATATGATACAAATTTGTTTATGTTGAGTCGTCGTTCTTTTTTAATTGGTGGGGGAACAATAACTCTAGGGTCTTTATTAGGGGGTTGTGGTAGCCAATCACAGGCTTTGCGGGTCTTATTGCTTCAAGGTTCAATTCCTCCCCAGGTATTACAGTTATTTCGTCAGAAATTGCCCCAAAACCCATCGATGTCCTTTAAACCGGAATCTCAGTTACGGGATTTGTGGAAACTTTTAGAAAGTTGGCAAACCGACGATCTCGACTCCAAAGGTTTGAAACGGTTGATCGGTCAAATTCCTTTAATTAATCGGCAAAGATCTCAAAAAGTCGATTTAGTAACCCTAGGGGATGCTTGGTTGGCTAAAGCTATTCAAGAACAGTTAATTGAACCCCTACCCCTTGAATTAATTCCTTCTTGGCAGAAACTGCCTTCTCGTTGGCAAAATTTGGTTAAACGGGATGGACAAGGTAATTTAACAGAACAAGGACAAATTTGGGCAGCACCTTATCGGTGGGGAACTACTTTAATTGCCTATGATAGTGAGCAATTTAAAAAGTTGGGATGGACTCCTCAAGATTGGTCAGATTTATGGCGGACTGAATTACGCCATCGCATTGCTGTAGTTGATCAGCCAAGGGAGGTTATAGGTTTAACCTTAAAAAAACTCGGTTATTCCTATAATGAGACAGATTTAAGTCAAGTTCAGTCCTTGACTTCAGAACTTTTGGCTTTACAAAAACAGGTTAAGTATTATAGTTCTCAATACTATTTACAACCTTTATTGGTAGGAGATGTTTGGTTAAGTGTGGGTTGGTCTAGTGATATTCTCCCTCTATTAGCTAGAAATCGCAAAATTAAGGCAGTTATTCCCCCATCAGGAACTTCTATCTGGTCTGATGTTTGGGTTAAACCTAAGAGGAAAAAAGAGAATTCTAGTCTATTATCTGAATTAACAAAACAATGGATTGATTTTTGCTGGCAAGATCAACCTGCTAATAAAATTTCTCTTTTAACTGATGGTGCATCACCCATAATTTATCAAGTTGAAAACTTATCGCCAAAAATTAAAGAGAATCATCTATTATTGATTGATAAAAATATTATGGATAAGTCTGAATTCATTGAACCTTTAAGTTCTAAAACTAATCAGCAATATGACAGTATGTGGCGAAAAATGCGAGAAGCTTAAGTTATTATCAAGTCATTAAACAAAAGATGAAAACTGGATTGATTTGGTTAATTAAAGGTTATAGAAATTTTATTTCTCCTCTATTTCCTCCGAGTTGTCGCTTTCAACCTACCTGTTCAAAATATGCTTTAGAAGCAGTTGAAAGATTTGGTTTTTTCCAAGGGAGTTGGTTAGCTATAAAAAGAATTTTACGCTGTCATCCTTTCCATGATGGGGGTTATGATCCTGTGCCTCCCTTAGACAATTCTCGAGGCAATAGGTAATATATGGCGCTACACGCAATTAAGAATGCAAAATTTAGAATGTAGCAATTTTGCTATGACTCGATTTCAAGCTTTATAAATGTCCTAA
>DLXW01000094.1 GCA_003448685.1 Cyanothece sp. UBA12306 | reverse complement strand
AAGTGAACAGCAAACCTGTCTGAGTTTGTGTAGGTTTCATGAAGCAGGTAAAATAAAAAAGTCGTATTTGGTGATTATAGACAGTGATTGAGCGTTATACACTCCCCGAAATGGGAGAAATTTGGACAGATACCTACAAATTGAAAACCTGGCTAGAAGTAGAAATCGCTGTCTGTGAGGCCCAAGCAGAATTAGGCTATATTCCCCAAGAAGCAGTAGAAGAAATCAAAGCCAAAGCCAATTTTGACCCTCAACGCGTCCTAGAAATTGAAGCAGAAGTTCGCCACGATGTCATCGCCTTTCTCACCAATGTTAACGAATATGTGGGGGATGCAGGGCGATATATTCATCTGGGTTTAACCAGTTCCGATGTCCTCGACACCGCTTTAGCCTTACAAATGGCTGCTAGTTTAAACCTTATCTTAGAACGCCTCGAAGATTTAGTACAAGCCCTACGCTACCAAGCCCAAGAACATCGTAATACAGTAATGGTGGGCAGATCCCATGGTATTCATGCCGAACCCATTACTTTTGGCTTTAAATTGGCCGGATGGTTAGCTGAAGTTCTGCGTAACCGCGATCGCCTAGTTAATCTTCGCCAGACGATTTCTGTTGGTAAAATATCAGGGGCGGTGGGAACCTATGCTAATATCGATCCCAAAGTAGAGTCCCTCACCTGTCAGAAATTAGGACTCGAACCCGATACCGCTTCTACCCAAGTAGTATCGCGCGATCGCCATGCCGAATTTGTGCAACAATTAGCTTTACTAGCAGCTTCCATTGAAAGATTTGCCGTGGAAATTCGCAACCTCCAACGGACAGATGTCCTAGAAGTAGAAGAATATTTCTCTAAGGGTCAAAAAGGGTCTTCTGCGATGCCCCACAAGCGTAACCCTATCCGTTCCGAAAGATTAACCGGAATTGCCCGTATTATTCGAGGATACACCGTTGCAGCCCTAGAAAACGTCGCCCTTTGGCATGAACGGGATATTTCCCATAGTTCTGTAGAACGGGTAATGTTGCCAGATACTTGTATTCTCACCCATTTTATGCTTAAAGAAATAACTAATTTAGTCAAAAACTTATTAGTTTATCCTGAAAATATGAAGCGTAATATGAACGTTTACGGAGGAGTTATTTTCAGTCAACGGGTATTATTAACCCTAGTAGAAAAGGGAATGAGTCGAGAAGATGCCTATAAACTTGTACAAGGATGCGCTCATCAAGCTTGGAATCAAACCGATGGTGATTTTCAGCAATTAATTAAGCAAGAACCTCAAGTGAATCAATATTTATCAGAAGCAGAAATTAAGAGTTGTTTTGATCCTCAACATCACCTACAAAATTTAGATCAAATCTATCAAAGGTTAGCAATTTAAGAAGAATAAAAAAGGGTATAGAAGAGAGAATTTTTTTATACCCTTTTTTATCTGATAGGATTACTATCTCTATTGCCTATAAAGAAAGATTAACTCATTAAACTATTCAAAATACGAAACTACTCTTTTTCAATAATTCCTCCTCCTAAGACAGTTTCTCCATCATAGAAAACGGCTGCTTGTCCTGGGGTAATAGCAAATTCTGGTTCATCAAAAACTAATTTTAGGCGATTATCTTCCAAAGGAATTAAGTTAACAGGAACTGGTGCAGAACGATAACGAATTTGGGTTTCTACCCTGATGGGGGTAGAAGGTTCAGTAATTGATACCCAATTCAAGCGACTGACAGTACAATCAGAACGCCCAGCATTAAGCCGATTGGCTACAATAACTTGATTCATAATAGGATCAAGTTTTACTACATATAATGGTTCAGCAGCAGCAATTCCTAAGCCTTTTCTTTGTCCAATGGTATAATGATGGACTCCTTGGTGTTGCCCTAAAATGTTGCCATCAAGATCTACAATATTGCCTTCTTTTTGGTTAATATATTGCTCAAGAAAAGTTTTCATAGAACCGTGGGCTTCAATTAAACATAAATCTTGACTTTCTGGTTTGCTGGCAGTTTTTAAGTCAAATTCTGTGGCAATACGTCGGGTATCTTCTTTAGTTTGATCACCCAAAGGAAAAACCGTTCCAGCTAACATTTCTTGGGAGAGATCATAGAGAAAATAAGATTGATCTTTCTTGGGATCAATTGCCCTTAATAATTGATAGCGTTGACTAATTTGATCATAGCGAATGCGGGCATAATGTCCCGTGGCAATGCGATCGCAACCTAACTCTTGTTTAGCATAATTCAACATCGGACCAAACTTGACCGCGCGATTACATTGAGAACATGGAAGGGGAGTTACCCCAGATTCATAACCAGATACTAAATAATCAACAATATTTGCCTGAAATACCGCACGACTATCGACAATATGGTGAGGAATGCCCAATTGTTCACAAATAAAGGCCGCATCTACCATCCCATCAGAACAGCATTGTCCCTTTCCTTTCATTAACCAAAGGGTTAATCCAATCACTTCATATCCTTGATCATGGAGGACTGCCGCAGCAACAGAACTGTCAACTCCCCCTGACAAACCAACTACAACTTTGTTCATTCCCATCTATAATCACTTCTCGTCATCATTCTCTATTTAGGATAACTCATCGCTAATGGCTATTGACTGACAACTAAAAAAGATGATTTTGTTAAGCTTTAAGTAAGTGACAGAGTTTTTCAGGATAATTTATCTAATTCTCTTTTGATAACTGATGTTTTTACTGTTATTATTGCCAAAGTGCTGTAGATTTGGGGCAGAGTTCGCCCCAATCTAACATTCAAACTAGCAATTTAACTTAAGTCTTTTTAGGTAGCATAAGCTTGAATACAATTTTTTATTAGTAATAAATAATTGATATTTATTAAGATAAACTGGCAACTCTTTTTGAGAATTGATTGACTCATTAACTGGAAAATTTTTGTGGAAAATTGACTAAGTTGATTAATAACGTTTTGGTAGCTTTTCACTGGAACTTCTGAATATTTCTTGACAATTAAGGGCTATTTTTTAGGCTTTCTACTTATTTATTAATTTTCGCAAGCATCATTTGCCTCTCCAAAGTCCTCCCTATCTCATCAACAGATGATATTAGGAAGACTCATCAGGCATCTTATTTAACGCTGCACAAACTACAATGACTTTCATTTAGTGAGGTTCCTCTACTAAAAAATTATCATCTTAGTTTCTCAATCCAGAACACACAAACCAACCACCACAATTTTCATGTTCACTCTCCATTATCCAATTTTCCTATCTTGACGCAGGAAAACAACAGGCCTTTAACACGAATTTTGCTTATTCCTTCTAAAAGTAAGTAATGTTTTCTTTTTTCACGTTTAGAACGCGCTTTATCAAAAAGAAAAGTTGCCTACTGACATTTAGCCCTTTGTGGTCGTTATGATTGTCTGAAACAGATGCAATAATTAACGATATTTTAGATTGCTTAGAATATAAGCTTATCTATATTTTAGACACTAAGCCATTAATTCGTCAACCTCAAATCATAAAATAAAATCTCAACAGAACTTTGGATCTTAGGCAGAAGATAATCGATGATCGAGGTGAAATTTTTGTTTCAATACGGTTCAGATTTTCTAGTTAGATCTCAAAAGACGACCTTGGGCAAAAGTGCGATCGCAACCTTAAAGACTAGCCTGAAATTGCTCTTGTCCATTATGATCCAAGAGGAACCGCAATAGGTATAGGGAAAAGACTTTGATGCCAAAAGCAAAAGTAGTCAACTTTTGTCCCTGTCCTAACCTTGAATATCATTGGACTTGATGACTTAATTTTGAAACTCTATGGATTTTTCTAGTAACATTGCCAGTCAACTTAATGCCGGAACAATTCTGCCAGAAGGAATTGTAATCATTACGCTTCTTAGCGTTCTTGTGGGCGATCTGATTTTTGGACGTAGTTCTAAGACTTGGTTGCCGTATCTGGCGATTTTTGGCTTATTTACCGCTATCGTAGCCCTCTATTTTGCTTGGGATACCCCGAAACCCATCGGTTTTTTAGATTCATTTAATGGGGATAACCTAAGTATTATTTTTCGGGCAATTATTGCCCTTTCAACCATCTTTACCATTTTGATGTCTATCCGCTATGTGGAACAAACAGGGACATCTTTCGCGGAATTTATCGCCATTATTCTAACAGCAACCTTAGGAGGTATGTTCCTCTGTGGGGCTAATGAATTAGTGATGATTTTTATCTCCTTAGAAATGCTAAGTATATCTTCTTACTTAATGACAGGATATATGAAGCGTGATCCCCGTTCCAATGAAGCTGCTTTAAAGTATCTCTTAATTGGGGCTTCAAGTTCGGCAATTTTCCTCTATGGAGTATCTCTTCTCTATGGGTTATCTGGGGGAGAAACCTCTCTTGATGCTATTGCTACTAAGCTACTCGAAACCAGTGGAGGCCAATCTTTAGGACTAGCTATTGCCTTAGTTTTTGTCATTGCCGGAATTGCCTTTAAAATTTCTGCCGTCCCCTTCCACCAATGGACTCCTGATGTTTATGAGGGTTCACCCACACCTGTAGTTGCCTTTCTGTCAGTGGGTTCTAAAGCTGCGGGATTTGCTTTGGCTATTCGCTTATTAGTCACTGCTTTTGCCGCAGTTGGAGAAGAATGGCATTTGATTTTTACCGCTTTGGCCATTTTGAGTATGGTACTCGGTAATGTAGTAGCTTTAGCCCAAACCAGTATGAAGCGGATGTTAGCCTATTCTTCTATTGGCCAAGCAGGTTTTGTGATGATTGGTTTAGTTGCTGGAACTGATGCAGGGTACTCTAGCATGGTTTTCTACCTTTTGGTTTATCTGTTTATGAACCTGGGGGCCTTTGCTGGGATTATTCTGTTTTCTCTACGGACTGGAACCGATAAAATTAGTGAATATGCGGGTTTGTATCAAAAAGACCCCTTACTCACTTTAGCTTTAAGCATTTGTTTACTCTCTTTAGGTGGTATTCCTCCTTTAGCTGGATTTTTCGGGAAAATTTATCTGTTCTGGGCAGGTTGGCAAGCAGAACTCTATAGTTTAGTTATCTTAGCTTTAGTAACTAGTGTGGTATCTATTTATTACTACATTCGTGTAGTGAAAATGATGGTAGTCAAGGAACCCCAAGAGATGTCTGATTCGGTCAAAAACTACCCTCAAATTCGTTGGAATTTGTCAGGAATGCGTCCTCTACAAGTGGGCATTGTTTTAACCCTAATTGCCACTTCTTTAGCAGGAATTTTATCTAATCCTTTGTTTAGTTTAGCTAATGATTCAGTCACCAGCACTCCAATATTGCAAGCAACAATAGTTGATTCCCCAATTTCTTCGACAGAAACTGCACCGGATTTAAGTAAACTATAAATCCTATTTTTGGGTGGGCATTGCTCACCCTTTATCCTAAACTATTTCTCCTGTCAAACTAAAAGCACGAACTTCTGTAATTTTTACTTTAACTAATTGACCTTTTAATTGATTAATATCGCCGGCAAAAAAAGTTAAACGATTTCCCCTATTTCTTCCCATTACTTGGGTTGAATCCTTAGAATTTTTATCTTCGACTAAGACCTCTTCAATTCTGCCAAAATAACGTTGAGAACGTTCTGCTGCTTTTTGAGCAACTAAATGATTTAGACGTTGTAGGCGATCGCTTTTTATTTCTTCACTTAATTGATTGTCCCACGTCGCCGCAGGAGTACCAGGACGGGGAGAATAAGCGGCTGTATTTAGTTGATCAAACCCAATGTCTTCGACTAATTGTAGGGTATTTTCAAACTGTTGTTCTGTTTCCCCAGGAAATCCTACTATAGCATCGGCACTAATGGAAGCGTCGGGCATATACTTCCTTATTTTCTCAATAATTTGGCGATATTTTTCATGAGTATAACCCCGCTTCATCGCTTTGAGAATGTCATTATCTCCTGATTGAAAAGGGATATGAAAATGTTCGCAAACTTTGGATAATTCTTGGCAAGCAGCTATTAATCTTTCCGTAAAATAACGGGGGTGACTTGTAGCAAAACGAATTCTTTCGATTCCTGGAACATCATGGATAGTATAGAGTAAATCGGTTAAGGTATGTTGATGTCTTCCCGTTGCGGTTACCCCTGGTAAATCTCGTCCATAAGCATCAATATTTTGTCCTAATAAGGTAACCTCTTTGTATCCTTGTTGGCCGATTGTTTCCATTTCCTGGAGAATAGCTTCAGGAGTACGAGATTGTTCTACCCCTCTTACATTAGGAACCACACAATAACTACAGCGTTCATTACAGCCATAAATAATATTAACCCAAGCAGTAATATTACTATCTCGACGGGGTTTTGTGATATCTTCGAGAATATGAATGGGGTCAGTAGCAACGACTTGATTACCATCAGCCACTTGTTGTAGAAGTTCTTCTAAACGGTTAGCGTGTTGTGGTCCCATTACTAAGTCTAATTCAGGGACTCGCCTCAAGATTTTTTCCCCTTCCTGTTGAGCCACACAACCAGCTACAATTAAGGTTAAATTGGGATTTTCTTGTTTCCGTTTGGCTTGTCTTCCCAGATAAGAATAAACCTTTTGTTCTGCGTTATCCCTAATGGTGCAAGTATTATAAAGTATTAACTCAGCTTGATTGGGGTCTTCTGACCACGCGAAACCCATTTTTTCGAGAATACCTGCCATGCGTTCTGAGTCAGCTTTATTCATCTGACAGCCAAAGGTTGTAATATGATAATGGCGTTGATCGGTGGTCATAATTGTAAGTGGTCGAGTATAAGCTTAATCAATGGCATCTAATCCCCTATTATAAAGCTTTAAGGCTCATGGGGTAATAACAAGGTTAAAGTGTAGATTGGGTGTAGGGTATAGTGAAAATATTACGTCTCAAAAAAATTAACTAAAATTTAGCCAATGTAAGGAGCTTAATAAATAATTAAAAATCAACTAAAGGAACAGTTCCACCACTTTCTTTGTGATCACCGCGATGCAGATTTTCCCATTCTTGATCCTCTTTTTCAAGATTAACAGAAGGGCTATTATTGATAGAATTAACATCGATTGTATATTCTAGATCATTATCATTAATTTCCCATTGATCCTTAACTTGCCATGGCCATTGGGGATTATCTTTAGCTTCGAGTCCCATTAGGTCTTGACTAACCCCTGTGGTGGTTTCTAGGGGATTGACTTCTTCCTTCGAGATAATAGGTGCTTCATTGGCTAAAAGCGAACTATATCCTAGATTTGGCAGTAAAATAAGGCAGACAAGGTTTAATAATCGACGGTTAATAATTTGAGCAAAGTTCATAATATTTTAATGGCTTGTTATATAAGATTAAGGTAATGATTTACCCTATCTCCTAGCATAATAAAAAATCTAAAATCTGTCTTTGATGATTAAGCTATATTAATAGTGATCATGGGAAATTGGTAATTGATAATTAATGAAAGCTTCACAACTGATGCAACACTATGAACAAGGTAGAAGAAACTTCCGAGGACAAGATCTCAGAGGTCAATCCTTCCAAGGCCAAAACTTGGTTAATGCAGACTTCAGTGAAGCTGATATCCGAGGCACTAATTTTAGTAAAACTAACCTGACTGGGGCAAAATTTTGTCAGGCCAGAGGAGGACTTACTAAACAAAGGGAAATTGTTTTAAGGATTATATCTTTATCATTAGCTATGCTATCGGGAATTTTCTCGGGATTAGCTAGCAGTTTAATTTTATTAATATTTGATGGTCCTCACATAATTAATCAAATTGTTGGTTGGACTGCCTTAACCATTCTACTAATTTTTTGTATATTTAGTTACTCTCAAGGTTTAATAGGAGGAATAGGAGCTGCTACTCTATCGTTTATGACTACATTAGTAATTGCCCTAATTATTGCCCAAGCTTTTCCCGTTCTTCCTGGGAATACTTTATTTTTGGTGGCAATTTTTATTAGTCATGTTGCTTTTGTTCTTGCAGGAACTCTTGCTGGCGCTCTTGCTGGTGCCACTATTAGGGCTACTATTGGAGCTATTATTGGTCTGGGAGCTTTCCCTTGGCCAATTATTCTCTATCTAACTTTTGCACAGATAGAACCAAAAACTCTTCCCTTTGCTGGAGTCTTAGGAATTGGGCTTGTTTTAACTTTACTTAGTGTTTATTTCGGTTTACGCTCAATCAAAGGAGATGACAGGGATATTTTGATTCGTCGTTTGGCCTTTGCTTTTGCTGCCATGGGAGGTACAAGTTTTTATCAGTCTAATTTAACGAATGCTGATTTGACAGAGGCTATCTTAAAGGCTACTGATTTAAGACAAGCTAATCTAACTCGCACTCGCTTCTATCAAAGCCAACAACTTCATCAAGCTAGATTAGAGGATACAATTCTGGCTCAACCCGAAGTGAGAGACTTACTGATTGATCCGAAAACGGGTTATAAAAAATACTATTATAAAGCTAATTTACGAGGAGCTAATCTCGATTATGGTAACTTGAATGGTGCTAACCTCAAACAAGCTGATCTCAGGGAAGCCACTTTACAAAATGCCGATTTAGAAGAGACAAATTTAACAAAAGTTCTGGCATTAGGGACGGATTTTACTGGTGCTAGTCTTCATGGAGCTTGTATAGAAGATTGGAAAATCGATGTATCTACCAAGTTAAATAATGTCGATTGTGAATATATTTTTCTACTAGAAAAACCTAATGAATATGGTAGTCGAGAACGTTGTCCCTATGATCCTGTTGCGGGATTTGAACCAGGTGATTTTGAGATGTTGTATAAAGTGAGAAATTATGTTAAATCCAAACCAGAATAGAATTCAGAATTTAGAATTTAGAATTTAGAATGAAAAACCCAGAAATGTTGAATGTTAGAAAAAAGCCTGGTTTTATACTAACCACGAGCCAATTTTCATGGTCAGGACTCAGAGCTGCATCAAGAGATTTATTCCTCACGGGGTGACAAGCCCGT
>DLXW01000335.1:3666-7176 GCA_003448685.1 Cyanothece sp. UBA12306 | reverse complement strand
AGGATTAGGACTAGCAATTACCCAAAGATTAACTACTATGTTGGGGGGTCAAGTTGAACTGGAAAGTGAATTAGGAAAAGGGAGTATTTTTACCTTTACTTTTTTCGAGGTTCCGATCATAATTAACCCACCAGAAGAGATAAACTCTATTTTAATTAATGATGATAAAAATCTAGATCAATTTGTTGATTCGACCATTTTAGTTGTTGATGATTTCAATTGAAGATTTTCCACAAATCAGAAAAAATCTTGAATCTAACCTATCAAAAAAAATACAATTAATAAATCAAATTAATCAAGAATGAGACGACAGCCAGTAAGATATAAAAAGGCTTAATGCTTAGGCATTAGTGGCCATAAAGGTTAAAGGAAACATCAAGGAGAATTTATGCGTGCAGTATTGATGGCTGGAGGGTCTGGGACTCGTTTAAGACCCCTAACTTGCGATTTACCTAAACCAATGGTTCCTATTTTAAATAGACCTATTGCTGAACACATCATCAATTTACTAAAACGCCATAATATTACAGAAATCATCGCCACTCTCTATTACCTTCCCGATACCATGCGCGACTACTTCCAAGATGGTAGTGATTTTGGCGTAGAAATGACCTATGCAGTAGAAGATGAACAACCCCTAGGAACCGCCGGATGTGTGAAAAATATCGAAGAACTCCTCGATGATACCTTCGTCGTCATCAGTGGCGATAGTATCACCGATTTTGATCTCCAAGGGGCGATCGCATTCCATAAACAAAAACAAGCAAAAGCCACCATCATCTTAACCCGCGTTCCCAACCCCATTGAATTTGGGGTAGTCATTACCGATCAACAACAACGCATCAACCGTTTTTTAGAAAAACCCTCCACCAGCGAAATTTTCTCCGATACCGTCAACACCGGAACCTACATCCTAGAACCCGAAGTCCTCAAATATCTCCCAGTCAACGAAGAATCAGACTTTTCTAAAGATCTTTTCCCCCGTCTGTTAGCCAAAGGGGAACCTATGTATGGCTTTATTGCTGAGGGTTACTGGTGCGATGTGGGCCATCTAGAAGCTTATCGAGAAGCTCAATATGATGCTCTAGAAGGTAAAGTTAGATTAGATTTCCCCTACGAAGAAAAAGAACCCAGATTTTGGTTAGGACAAAATACATATATTGATCCCACTGCCAAGATTATTGCCCCTGTAGTGATTGGCCAAAATTGTCGCATTGGACCTGGGGTAATCGTCGAACAAGGCACCATTATTGGAGATAACGTCACTATTGGGGCTGGAGCTGATTTAAAACGTCCTATTTTGTGGAATGGAGTTACCATTGGTGATGAAGCTTATCTTGCTGCTTGTGTCATTGCCAGAGGAACCAGAATTGATCGTCGGGCCCACATTTTAGAAGGAGCTGTAGTCGGTCCTTTATCCACCATTGAGGAAGAGGCTCAAATCAGTGCAAATGTTAGAGTTTGGCCGAGCAAACGCATTGAATCAGGGGCAATTTTGAATATTAATTTAATTTGGGGCAATACAGCCCATCGTAATTTGTTTGGCCAGCGAGGAGTAACAGGATTAGCTAATATCGATATTACCCCCGAATTTGCCGTTAAATTAGGCGCAGCTTACGGCTCAACCCTCAAAACCCATTCTCAAGTAATTGTCTCCCGTGATCAGCGCAGTGTCTCCCGTATGGTTAGCCGTTCGTTGATTGCTGGTTTGATGTCCGTCGGGGTCGATATTCAAAACCTACAAGCAACCGCTATTCCCATTTCCCGTACCATGACCCAAACTTTGGGGGTTGCAGGGGGCATTCATGTGCGCGTTCATCCCGATCGCCCAGACTATATCTTAATTGAATTTTTTGACGAACAGGGCATTAATATCTCCAAATCCAAAGAAAAGAAAGTCGAAGGAGCCTATTTTAAAGAAGACCTCCGACGGGTAGGCCTGGCTGATATCGGAGATATGTCCTATCCTGCTCAAATTATTGAAAGCTATCGCAAAACCTTTGAAACCCAACTTAATGTGGAGGCAGTTCGCAGCAGTGGCTCAAAAATAGTTATCGACTATGTTTATGGGGTTTCTGGGGCAATTCTTCCCCAAATACTCAGTAAATTCGAATGTGATGCTGTAGTCCTCAATGCCAGTTTACGCCAAACCGCCGTCTCTAATGAAGAACGGGAAGCTTTGCTACAACAATTAGGTCAAGTAGTCGAAGCAGTGAAAGCTAATTTAGGGGTTCAAGTTTCGGCCAATGGAGAACAATTTATTTTAGTCGATGAATCGGGAATTCCCATCCGAGGGGAACTTTTGACCGCTTTGATCATTAATACAATTTTTACGGCCTATCCTCGCAGTACGGTGGTGGTTCCCGTGGAAGCTTCAAGCGCCGTTGAACAAATTGCCCGTCGTCACGATGGCCATGTGATCCGTACCAAAGCTAATCCTACCGCTTTGATGGAAGCTTCCCAAACTAATCCTAATGTTGCTCTGGGGGGAAGTGGCGATATGGGCTTTATTTTTCCTCAGCTACACCCTGGTTTTGACGCTATGTTTACTATTGCTAAGTTATTAGAAATGTTGACTATTCAAGAGCGATCTCTGGCTCAAGTTCGCTCACAATTGCCGAAAGTTTGTCATAAATCTGTTTCAATTCGCTGTCCCTGGAAAGTTAAAGGTTCCTTGATGCGCTATTTGGTGGAAACCCACTCTCCAGAACAATTAGATTTAATTGATGGGGTTAAAATAATCAATCGTAGAAATGACAATTGGGTTTTGATTTTACCCGATGCAGGAGAACCCTTGGTGGAGATCTTCGCTAATAGTGACGATCCCAACTGGGTTGATTTTTCGTTGAAGGACTATCGCCAAAGAGTACAAAATTTTATTGATCAAGAGCAGGGAGAAATTGTTACTATGTAAACAGCAGATATTAATCTAGTCAATCATAAATAGTTTAGAGGAAAAAGATGAATAGTTGCGTTTTAATGGTTAAAGTTATTAGACCTCCAGAACTGCGTTATACAAAAGAAAATCAAACTCCTATTGCTCAAATGTTGGTAGAATTTGCGGGACGACGTTCTGAAGATCCTCCTTCTACTTTAAAGGTAGTTGGATGGGGAAATTTAGCAAATGAAATGCAGGGAAACTATCAAGAAGGGGATCATTTGATTATTGAAGGGCGTTTATCTATGAATACTTTTGAGCGTCCTGAAGGATTTAAAGAAAAACGCGCTGAGTTAGTAGCTTCTCACATTTATGCAGTCGATGGGGTTTTTAATTCTGTTACTACTTCTAGTTCTCAAGATAATGTGGTATCTATGGATAATTTCAAATCTAATGCAACCTTTAGTCAAGATAGGGAATTAAGAACTCCCCCACCCCCAGTTCCTAATCCTCCTGCAACCCCATCTAATACGGAAGAGGGAAATTTGGATGATATTCCTTTCTAAGATTAAGATTACACTAAGAAGGATCAGTCTTAGGAATTGTGGATTTTAGATTTTAGATTTTAGATT
>DLXW01000335.1:0-3396 GCA_003448685.1 Cyanothece sp. UBA12306 | reverse complement strand
TGACTTCTGACTTCTGACTTCCGTTAGTGCCAAGTGCCAGGTATCGAATTTGGAAAAAGCCCATGACTTCGTAGAAATGCAACAGAAAATTCCCCCTTGACATTCGCCTGGAAGTCTTATATCTTATAGGTTACAATCCTTCCAAATCCTCTTTTCTCCTTCTCCCTCACGATCCATAAACATCCACCCACCATTCCACCATAACCAAGGTATGTTCCCTCTCGGAATCTCTGGACTTGGACTGTCGTCTAACTCGTCTTTTGGGACTGTGAAAGCTTTGATTTTATCATATGCAACATAGCCACTAGGAGAGTCTTCCCCTGAGTCTTTGGTTTTCCAGCCTAAATCTATATAGATGGCTCGCCACTTTTTAGTGTATTCCCCTGCTTCTGTTTCCGTCATATTAGCTCTCCAAGTAGGGCTTCCCTTCTCTTCCCAGATTTCTTTCTGTACGCCGAAACCAAAGTGTTTTGGCTTTTTAGGATAATTATACCAATAACCATCAATCTTTTTCAGTTCGTCACAAGGAAAGTTTTCTAGAGATTGATCGGATAACCACCCTTGTTCGCCCCTTTGGGCGAGATAAACCATAATCTGATAGGTTTTTAGATCAGCGTCTTGTAAACGATCTTGTTTGAGAAGGGAGTCCAATCCATCATAAAGATATTGTCTGAAGGATTTGGCAACAGAGTTGTCTGGATCGTTGATATTAATATTGTTGTTTGACTTGATAGTAGAATAATGAATATCCTCCACATCTTTGTCAATTAAAATATCCTTTTTTTCATCGGCAGACAAAGGATTGAACTGACTAGCCTTTAAGGCATTATAAGACATTAAATAAGCTTGGGGATCATCCTTATTTAATTTCCCTTTCATGAAATAAGTAAAAGCTTTAACTTGTTGAAAAACACCTTCTTGTTTTGAGATTTCTTTAAGGGAATTTATGCTTTGTTCAATAGCATCCTTAGCTTTTTCTAATTCCGTTGCTCGGATTTCTTGTTGTTCAGGAGAACGAGTGTTATTGTTTTTAGCCAAAGACAGATGACCTTCGGCAGTGGCTGCCCACAACCAAGCTTGTTTCAATTCTTCGTCATCAATTAAGGTTGATAACCCTGCCTTTCTTAAGGCCTCATTGGAGGCCTTTTCTACACCCTCTTTTCTCAGTGTTCCTGCCAAGACGGATAGTCCTCTAACGGCTTTAAAAGCTTGCAAAGTTTCCTTATATCTCTCTGTAGTTCGAGCTAAATCTTTTTCAAGCTGAGTCTTAGCTTGCTCTACCTCTTGTAACTTTTTATTGGCTTTGTTCGCTGATTTTTGTTTAGAGTTTAAGTCTTTTTGTGTGGACTGCAATTGACTTTTTAATTCAGTCAATTCTTGTTTGCTATTTGTCACCTCTTTATTAGCCTGTTCCTCTTTATTTTCGGCTTTTATCGCTCGTTCCTCGGCTTCTATCGCAATTTTATTTTGTTCCTGGGCCTTCTTTCCTGCTTGAACTCCCCACGCACCACAAGCGATCGCTGCCAACAAAGTTAAGCCCAAAACAATACTACCATTGCGTATTCGACGTTGAGCTTTTTGATTAGCTTTAGCTTGGATTTTTTCCGCTTCTTCTGCTCCTTCGCGGGCGGTTTTTTCCCGTTCTAATTCAGCTTCTCTTTCCTTAGCTGCGATTTCCTCTTCTCTAACTTGAGTCCGACTAGCAGATAGAAAATCGAGATCTTCCCCACTCAAATTTTTAGATTGACTCCATTGTTCTGCTTGTTCTAAAGCTTCGCCGCGCAACAGCCGAGAAAGATCAGTTTTCCCTGACCCTAACCAAGCCCGAAAATTCTCACAATAGGGACGTAATTTACCTAATTCCCTATCAATCCACGGCTCATTAAATACCTGTTGATAAATGGTATTATAAACCGTTAAATAGTCATCTCGCTTCACCACTAATCCTGACAATTGTAAATCCCTTTCTTCAGGATAATTTCTAAACTTTAGTTGTCCATTCTGCCAAATTTTACGATACAATTCTAGTAAATATCCTGCATTTTGTTCATTACTAAATAAACGATTTCTAATATTCTTTAAATGCTCTTGTTCATCAGTTGATTCCCAATTCTCAATAATCCGAGACCAGACTAACTTTTCGACTAACTTAGCTTCACTTCCTGCTCTGATGAAGTCAGGAACATCCACCAATATTTGACATAATCTTTGGCTTAAAAAAGGCTGTCCTCCCGTCCACTTCAAAACCTCTTGTAAGACCGTCTGGGGATGCTCTGCTTTTCGGGCTAAACCCTCAATTAAAGGACCGACTTCCTTCAATTGAAACCCTTTAAGGTCAATCGCCTTACCAATATTAAAAGGAGTGCGTTTTTTGTCGCTAATTAAGTCCGAGGGAGAGGCCACACCCAACAAAGCAAAAGTTAGCCTTTGGTAATCAGGGTTTTCAGCCCGTTTATTGTAACAAGCACGAATTAGGGCAAAAAAGTCATCAGTAAAATTCAAATTTATAGTGCTATCAATTTCATCAATAAAGATGACAATCGGTTGATTAATCCCTGTTAATAAAACCTCTTGGATAAACTCTTCTAACCGTTCCACAGGGGATAAAAAATCCCTTTCTTTAAGCCAACTGCGGGCATTGTCAAGTAACCGGAAATGACGGTTTAATTGGTTAATGATGCCGTTGTACCAGCGATCTGGCTTTTCCCCTTGACTATCCTTAGCCGAAAAATCCAAGACAATTCCCGCCCAACCATCTGCTTGAAGTCGAGCCAAAGTCCGTACCATCAAGCTAGATTTTCCCATCTGCCGACAATTGAGGACATAGCAAAATTCCTGTTTTTGCAGAGCTTGATAGAACTCGGTATCTGCTTCTCGCGTGACGTAAGAGAGGACATCCTGACCTAAAGCCCCCCCTACTTGATAGCGATAGCTGCCGTTTCCTGACTCTTTCACCGACTTATCCTCAATCTTGTTTGGAAATAAGGGCGATACAGACTTTCGTGACGAGGCATTACGTCATTACCCTGCAAATTAACTAAACCCATGCCATTTAATTTAAAAGCTAACATAGCTGGCAATCGAACAGGTTGTTCTGTCCTCACTACCTGATGAAATCCTTCAGCTAAATCAGGGTGTTGCTGTAAATTCCACAGGTGTCGCCGCAAATGTTCGCCATAAATCCCCCCATCCGTGGGAGCTTCTTCTAGCAGTTGTTTTAACGTCAAATCGCCTTGGGCAATATAATAAAGAGCTAGGCGTACCAGGTAAGGATGTCCCCCCACCATTGCCATGAGAGCTTCTACTTCTGAGCTTCCCCAACTCAGTCCGTGCTGCGTTGCCAACCCTAAGACTTGCTCAAAGGTGAACTCCGGTAACTGCTACATAAAACTGATA
>DLXW01000297.1:3675-24737 GCA_003448685.1 Cyanothece sp. UBA12306 | reverse complement strand
TTTTCACAACCGGATTTAGTATGACAAGGGGTTTAAAGTGTAGATGGGGTGTAGGGTGTAGTGAAAATATGATGAGTTCCCAAACTTTGATTGCGGGTTAAATACTATTTTTAGTATAGATTCAGTAAACCTTAATTATGTGTAGTTTTTATAATGAATTAGAGCATTAAAGGGTATTTAATTCGGTATTAATACACAAGAATCCGCACAATTAGTTAAGCATTTACCCAGAACCACAGATGAAGACCCAAAAAAGTTTTTTTAGAATGCTAATAGATTGTAAAACTCTTTACAGTTAATTAGTAAATTTGAGGTTCTTATTTCTATGGTTTTCACCTCAATCAATTCAAAAGTTGAGACTGACAACTCACTCAACAAACCTGAACATATTTTAAAGAAACAGTTTCCAAAAAGACACCATCACTATAGCTTCGAGGATTTTTTCTGTTTTCAATCTGACACTGGAAGCATTATTGATTGGAACGAATCCCGCAATATTCTCACTAGCGAAGACTTTATCATTGGCTTGATTGAAGGATTAGAGGAAGAAGTGGGAAGTGCAGCTGGTGTGGTTATGTATAACATCGGTAAGGAATGGGGAAAAAGAGATGCAGACTTTTTCCAAAAGTGGTTTTTCTCAGAATATGAATACGAACAACCCTTAAAAGAACTTAACCTTGCTTATGTTTTAGAAGCTTGGTGGTGGCCTTTCACCGCCCAAGGTTGGGGAAACTGGGAAGTAGACATGAGTTCTCAAAAAAATGGCTTTATGTTTGTTAACATTTTTGACTCAGCCGTTGCTCGCACTTTGGGGGATGTAGGTAAGCCAGTTTGTCATATTTACGCAGGTTTATTAGCTGGTTTCTTCACAAATTTAGTGAAAAAAGAGTTAAATTCCATCGAAATTCAATGTTACTCCATGGGAGAAACCTATTGTAAATTCCTCATCGGTAAACAAGATCGCATTGATGCTGCTACTTTTTGGTTGAATGAAGGAGCTCAATCTAAAGATATCGAGAAGCGGTTATACCAGGGAGAGTATCTTAAGTGATCAATCAAACCATCTGGGGACCATTAAAGGTACATGACTTTTTTAGTACCTACAATTGGTCTGGTATTCCTCCTAAATTAGAACCCCTAGAACAAACTGAAGATAGGGTAGATCCTAGCACTTGGTTAAGTTTGACAATAGGAGACTTTTTCCGACAAGCTAATTGGACTGGTAAGTCTATTCAACAACTTTCTCAAAGACCCTCAACTGTTGTTCCTTCATTGTCCGTTACTCTATCAGTTGGTGAATTTTTTGGGGGAATGAACTGGTTTTCTTCCAGACAAATTCAATCTGTTTCTGCTAATCTTTCTCCTGTAATTCCTGCATCTTCTAAAAACTTGAACATCAACAATTTATCCGATTTATTTTAGGATGAGTGCCATGCAAATAGACTTTGATAATGTATTTTATCAGGCTGAAGATCATTATCTTCAAGCTTCAGAAATTAATCTGTTAAAAGATCAAATTACTGTTTTAGGAAAACGTTTAGAAACCTATAAATGGTTAAGAGATCAAGAGATTGCCATCTTTCAACCTATCGCTGATCAATTATTAATGGATTTTCCTGAGCAAAACCCCCAAGTAATTGAACTAGCTATTAAACATTGGCTTGGTGTCATGCGTTATGGCGCAATGGCTATGTTACTTAATAACCCTGAATACTTTCGACATCGAGTTTTGGAGTGGTTGACTGATATGATTGATGCCCATGAAATGGTATCTATTGAACAACGTCTTTATGAACTACTAGAATCAAATTTAGAGAATGAACTTGAGTCCGATAAATTTGACTTACTCAAACCATTTTTAACTCAAGCTCAGACAACTTTGTTGGAAAATAAAAATACTTTTGAGAACTTAATAGTAGGTGAAAAATCATGATTGATGTTGCCAGTTTAGTCAAAGATCGTCCCCTTAAAGCTAACTATTTTTCTCCCGATTCTTATATTCAAGGGGACTTTGAATTTGGTTTAATTGAAAATCGTAGTGGTTCTCGTCTTTTAGCCTTACCAGAAACCCTTTTGCAGGCAATTTATACCAGTTTAGACGATGAAATTGGAGAAGCATCAAGCATTGCTTTATTTAGTTGTGGTCGTTGGTGGGGAAAAAGTCTATATCGACGGTTTGCCGAAGAAGTTGGGGAATATTATGGTCAACCTTTAGCCCAAATGGAAATGATTCAATTTCTACAATGCTTAAAGCAATGTTGGAAAACCCATGGATGGGGAACTCTCGATGTAGATTTGAAGTATTACCAGCAAGGATTCATGGTTATCAAAATTATTAACTCTGCCTTTGCTCAATTTGCTCCCCAAGGCAAGCGAACAATGTGTTTTTTAGAAGCTGGAATTTTAAGCTCATTTTTTACTCAATTAACTGGACAGGAATTACACTGTATTCAAACTTCTTGCGAGTCTTTAGGGTCTGAATCTAATCAGTTTGTTATTGGTATTACTGAAAGAATTAAACCGACTGAAGCTTGGTTGCAAGAAGGACATGATCATGCTACTATCATGGAGCTTTTATGTCGTAATCAATCCCAAGTTAGTTAATTAAACAAGGAGAATTTAAGGGTGGCTAAAATCGTCAAACTTGACCCAATTAATCAAGAAGTTTCTGTTCAAACTAATGACAATCTTCTCTGTGCTTTATTAGCCAATGAATTGAATGTCTTAGAAGAATGTGGAGGAAGGGGAATGTGTTCTACTTGCCATGTTTATATTAAAGAAGGCATGGAAAGTTTATCCCCGATGAACCGCAGAGAAATGAGGACTTTAGAAGTCATTACTACCGCGAAGAAATTCTCTCGACTTGCTTGTCAAGCACGAGTTATTAATGAAGGGGTTGTAGTTGAAGTTCCTTCGGGTATGTATGTCAGTCAAATTGACAATATTGAAGATTTAATTGGCCGCAGGGCTGAAGAAAATATCTTACATCCTTTGACTGGTACAGTATTAGTTGAAGCAGGTAAGTTAGTCACCCGTTCCATGATTACAAAACTTAAAGATACCCAAATTGAAGTATCAGATTATATGTCTAAAACTCAAGATATATAACATATATTTCAAATCAACCATTATCCCAGGGAATAGTTAAAAATGTTAAAACAATTAGGACGTTTAAATTTAGATCTTGATGACCGTTATGCAACAGATCAAGAATTACAATTTCTTGAAGATTACCTAAATTCAGCCGAAAAACGTATCAGCGCTTATGAAAAAGTTCGCAACCAGGAAGAGTCAATTATTGAAGATTGGGAATCTCAAAAAAGAGCCATGCAAGAAGATTTATTTCACATGGCAGGACGGGATATTACTGAAATTTGTCAAAGAGATATGACTGATATTTTACGTTGTTCTGCTGCAGCTATGTTAGTCGGTGACTTGGATAAATTGCGCGATGGTCTTTTAATTTGGTATCGAACCATTGTGACATCCTTTGGTTATACACAATATGCCAAACGCAATTATAAGATTATTCAGGATGTCATTAAGCTTTATCTTTCAGAAGAAGAGACGGCTGTTATGTTACCTGCTTTACAACTAGATCATACTATTGTTAGTAGTTAAATTTTTGGTTTTTTAACTGTTTATTTTGAATTTTTTAGGAGCAATCATGAGTAATAACAATGACAACTTTTCTGTTGCCTTAGTCAACGAAAACAAAGGACTTGATCAAACAATTCGAGTGTCCCCTGATGAATATATTCTTGATATTGCTGAAACTAAAGGCATCAATCATCCTTATTCTTGCCGTACAGGATCTTGCTTTGATTGTTTAGCTAAAGTTGTTGAAGGAACAGTAGAACAAACAACTAAAGCACTAGAGTTTCTGCGTCCCGATGAATTAGAAGCAGGTTATGTCCTCCTTTGTGCTTCTTCTCCTACATCCAATTGTAAGATTGTCACCCATCAAGCAGAAGAATATTTGGATTAGATTTGGGATTGATTAACTATTCAATAAAAAGGATTTTTTTAGATTATGGAACCACAATTAGAAAATCAAAATTTAGACAACCAAAAGACTGAAAATACTTTACCACTTATCCTAGATATTGTCTCAGGAATTGGAGTTTTTGGTGGAGTGGTTGGCTCTTTTTTCAATAACGTTGCTTTAGCTACTATTCCTGTCTCTGTTGCTGTTGCCATGCAAATGGCTAATCGGAGAAAATTAGCTATAGATAGCGCTCAAACTCAACAAAATTCTGTTGTTCAAATTAGCCAAAAAATTAATCAAAATCAAACAGTATTATCTCAGCAAATTCAAAAATTTCAACAAGAGATTGATAATTATATCAATCAACAACATCAAAGTTATACTGAACAAATCAAGAAATTATCTGATAACTTCGATCAAACTCTTGAAGAAAACATTGCTGCACTCCATAAATCTATTGCTGAGGCTAACCAAGAGCGAGATCAATTAAATAATTTTGCTCAAGAAATCAATGATTTTACTCAAAATTTAGATCAGCAACAACAACAAATTAAAAGTATCGTTGGTGAGTTGCAAAAAATAGAGAATTTTTCTCTACTTATTGACGCTAATACTGATCAAGCTGATGCTTATTATGAACGGGGAATGAGCTATCAAAAATTAGGTAACAAAGAGGGAGCAATTCAAGATTATACCGAAGCTTTACACTTTGATTCTACTCATGCTAAAGCCTACCATAATCGAGGCATTCTTTTAGCAGAATTAGATAATAAAAAACAAGCTGTAGCAGATTTACGTTTAGCTGCCAAATACTATTTTGAACAGGGAGATATCGACAGCTATCAACAAGCAAGGGATCTTAGTAAAGAATTTTATGAAGTACGTCATTATATCGATGACGACATATCTTTACAAATGTCCGAAGACGTGCCTGCTCAAGCTAAAGAAAATGAATCAAAAGCAGATTTATTATCGACAGAAACTATCTCTGTAGGTAATCTTTTCTCCTAATAAACAGTTTGGTTTCAATCAGTAGACTATTGGGGCAAGCGATCGCTTGTCCTTTTTTGGCATAAATTTATTATAATTAAGGACTAACTTGTCTGTGACTAAGTTATAACCATTTAATTTTTGCTAAATAACTGATGAGTCTTAATTCTTCTCCCAAAAGTTATCCTTTTTCTATTCTAAAAAACTTATTTCTGATGGCAACAGGGAGTACTACCCTAATTTTATTAGGCTTATTTTTAGGAGGATGGGGACTAGGAAGCCGTATTCTGTCAGGAATTAACGCTTTTTTTAATGCCCCACCACCAACACCCAAAGTAGAAGTTTCATCTTTAATTTTTGAGCAAATTCGAGGACTTAGCCAGTTAACCACAGCAGTATTTGTTATGGATGCTGTTGTGCCTACTTCCCAGGAACGTAAATTAGGTAATTTAGTAGTAGGAAAAACAAAACTTTTGTATATTGCTCGTGGGGAAGTGCGCGCTGGGATTGATTTAACAGCCCTCAATTCTAATCATATTAAAATAGACGACCAAAATGTTCATATTCAGTTACCTCCTCCAGAAATTCTCGATCACAAAATTGATGTGGAGCAGTCAAAGGTTTATGATTATGATCGAGGTTTCCTAGGATTGGGGCCAGATGTTGCTCCTCAACTTCAGACCTTAGCACAGCAGTCAACCCTAGATAAAATTATGGCTACTGCCTGCAATAAAGGAATTTTAGATGAAGCTAACCAAAGGGCCCAACTAGCAGTAACTCAATTATTAACCACTGCTGGTTATGATCACATTAAGGTGATTGCTACCCCTCCAAACTCAAATCATTGTCCTATTTCTACGGCTGTTTCTCCATAATTGAACTACCCCAACGCAAGGCGGTCAGGCAAAGCCTGTGCTTCGCAGGGGGATTCTTTACACGATAAAGAATCGTCTTGGAGCGTCCAAAAGCCCCCCTAATACCTCCCTCTTTTCAAAGAGATTGGCTTTACTTTTACGTCCAATATTAGCAGAACCATTAATATCTGAGATAAAATAGATAACCTCTATTGATTTTAAACAGGAAGAGACTGATGCAACAGCTGTCAATTAAAATATCTATTTTCTTCATTACATTAATAATTAGCTTTGGTGTTTTATCTAGTGCAGCTTCAGCTAAGAATTTAACCGTTGTCGGATTTAATACTGAATCAGGAGATGCTGACCCTGAATTTATTGCTCAAACTTATATTGCTCCCCTAGAAAAAGTAGATATTTGGGGCTTTTCTGAAGTTCAAAATGATCTTTGGGCATTAAAGTTTGAGGAAGGAGCAGAAGTTGGGGAAAGCGATAATTTTGAACACATTTTAGGGAGTACTGGAGGAAGCGATCGCTTAGCTATTGTTTACAATAACAATCGACTAGAACTTATTGAAGTTACTGAACTAGATAATATTAATGTTGGGGGACGGGTTCGTGCGCCAATGGTTGCTCATTTTCGCTTTCGTTCTGATGAGACAGAATTCTTATTTATGGTTAATCATTTATATCGGAGCAGTGCTTCAGGTCGCTTAGAACAAGCAATTTTATTAAATGATTGGGCAGCCCAACAAAATTTACCTATTATTGCTATTGGTGATTATAATTTTGATTGGAATATTAGCAGTGAAACGGGGAATGAATCTTTTGCAGCTTTTGTTGAACCTGAGACATATCGATGGATTAAACCAACTAATTTAATTACCACTATTTGTGGATTTAATAGTATATTAGACTTTACTTTTACAGTTAATGAAGCTTCCAATTGGCCTGGGTTTTCCGAAGTTCTTTATGAAGCTGATTATTGTCCCGATAATAATCAACGGAGCGATCATCGTCCAGTGTTAGCTCGATTTACTATTCCTGAAGATGAAAACGATAATAATACAGCAGAACAGGCATTAGTAAAAGTCGAAAATCTTGAAAATGAATTAGCTGAACTTAAGCAACTTATTCAAAATTCACTTGATAATTGAGATTGGATATATTAAGAGTAAAAATATCTCATTATCAATCCTCACTTAGTTTTAAAATTACCAAGCTAAACTAGAATTTTATGAATATTAAACGCAGGGAATTTTTAGCTTTTTTAGGAATTGGTTTTGCCACTACTGCTTGTAATTCTATGTGGAAAACTAATTTATCGGCAAAAACTTCATCGGTTGTTAATGGCAATCTTCCTTTTAGTAATTTCATTCCTATTAAATACCCTATTCCTCTGGAAATAAATCAATTAAATATTCAACAACAAAAAAAAGAATATCAATCCTATAAAGTAGAAGATGATTTAGTTTTACCAAAAGGTTTTGAATACCAAGTTATTGCTAGTTGGGGAGACAAAGTAGGTAACTCTCGTTTTGGCTATAATAATGATTATGTTGCTTTAATCGAAACTGCCCCTAATCAAGGTTATTTAGTGGTTAATTTTGAATATGTTAGTCCTACTCCTTGGTTACAAGGTTATGATTCTGTTATTGGTAAAGATTTCCATACTGATGTAATAACTATATTAGAAAAAGCTGAAAAAAAACAAGAATCTCTTAATATTTTTGGACTAGAAAATAATCAACCCATCAAGGTAAAATTTCAACAATTTTTTGGTGAAATCTTAATTGACCAAGGTATTGGTATCATAAGTGTACGCCGTAACCAACAGGGAAAATGGGAACGAACATACAGTAAGGAAGATCGGCGAATCACAGGAATTTCCGGCTGGCAAGATGGACATTACTTATCAGTAACAGGCCCTGCTCAAGCTATCTTTAATAAAGACAAAGGGTTGGGTTATATCGACAACTTAAAAGACAAAATTATCGGTACCTTTGCTAATTGTGCGGGAGGAAAATCACCTTGGGGGACAGTATTTAGTGCCGAAGAAAACTTTCAAAATTATGTTCCTGAAGCGGTAATGGCAGATGGTACTTCTTTTTTTCCCGAGTCTCTACCTGTATCTAATTTGACAGGACAAGGTAATCCTTTTGGCTTAGCAGGTAATAAATATGGTTGGATGGTAGAAGTTGATCCCACTAACCCCAATGACTACGGTACTAAACATACATGGTTAGGACGTTTTCGTCATGAAGCAGTTGCCATTCGTGCAGAAGGAAATCAACCAGCCGTATTTTATTCTGGATGCGATCGCACTGGGGGACATTTATATAAATTTGTCACTCAAGAAAAGGTAGTTAATCCTCAAGATAAAGGAAATTCAGCCTTATTAAAAGACGGTATGTTATATGTAGCCAAAATGGAACCTGATGGTACCGGAAAATGGTTACCGTTACAAGCAGATACTCCTATTAACCCTACTTCCCTGAATAAATTAGCCGGTGGCTTATTATTAATACCTAACCGTGATCGCCAACAAGGTGGCATGATTCGGGTTGACAAACAAGAGGATTTAGATAAATTTAGTCAGCAATATGATAAATTGGGGGATTTATACATAGGTAACACTCCAGAAGAGATACAAGGAGCAATTTTGATCGATGCCCATTATGCAAGTAATGTTATTGGTGGCACCAGTACAGCCCGTCCAGAAGATGTCGCCTTACATCCGATGGATCAATCTTTGGTAATAGCTTTTACCGCAGCAGTTTCAGGAAGTAGTGGTAGTCCTGACAAGGATATATTTAGTGATCAGCAAGGTAGACTATATGAATATGGTTGTCTGATGCGACTCAAAGAAACCGATAATCAACCATCAGCGATGACTTTTACCTGGGAAATAATCGGCGCGGGGGGTGAACCAGCCAATGGTGGTTTGGGTTTTGCCATGCCTGATAATCTCGAATTTGATGCCGATGGGAATCTCTGGATGGTGACGGATATGCCAGGAGGCTTACTTAATCAACCTAGCAGGGGGCAACGTAATACTATTGGTGTGTTAGGGAATAATGCTATTTGGTATCTGCCTTTGTCGGGAGAAAATGCGGGTAATGCTTATCCTTTTGGCACTATCCCAATGGAAGCGGAGGCTTGTGGCTTATGCTTCAGTAAAGAGCAAAATAGCTTATTTTTATCCGTTCAACATCCAGGAGAGGTAACAGGTACCAGGAAAGATATGACAGCTACCACAACTAATTTTTCTATCTTAACTACTGATGGAGAAGAGTTTGTCCAAAAACGAACTATCCCACAAGGTTCTAATTGGCCTTCTCTCGAAGCAAATCAACCGCCTAAACCTTCTTTAGTGGTTATTACTCCCACGAGTGATGTGGCCGTGTAAAGCATACCAAGAACAGGGTTTGGCAGCTGTCATCGAATTCTAAACTATTTTTTTTCAAAAAAACCTTGACAAATTATCTTTAATTTAGTTATTATAGTATTCGGCTCAAAAATTGGGACTGTAGTTCAATTGGTTAGAGCACCGCCCTGTCACGGCGGAAGTTGCGGGTTCGAGCCCCGTCAGTCCCGTTAAACCAGAAAAAAATTATTTGTTAGGTAAATTATTGATCAAAATACCTAACAATAAGAACAGATTATAAATCTTAGTTTAAGGCTGCTCACAGTAAGTATCAACACATTTTACCGTCATTTGAGAAGGACGAGGCTTAACCATAGTCTCTGTCTGACTTTCTGGCTTTTTTCCTCATTATACCTCTCCTAGAGTTATGAAAGAGGGATAATTTAATATGTAAAGTTTTCTAAGGATATTCAATATTTTTTTTAAAATAGTTAGAATAAAAATATAAAAATTAGAGAGTTTAATATGTTATTTGTAACAATAGTTTTGACGGTTTATGCTATTATTGGTTTTCCTTTACAAGACTTCTTTTCTAAAAAAAATGATTTAGATTATAAAGAATTAAATCAATTATGTAAAATTTTAGCAAGTGAAACAAACACCAGTCAAATTGTATTTATTTGTGTTTTTATCGTATTTTTTACATTAACAGTAATTATACTTTATCTTATTTGGATAAATTTACATTTGCAAAGAAAATTAACAGATTCTTATCAAGAAATAAAAGACACTTATACGGAAATTAGCAAACGCAAAAAAATCCATTATGAGGTTTTTCCAGATACAGATGAGGTAGAAGAAAGAGGTTTTTTTAAGAATAAAAAATATACTTTATTGGGATATAAAATCCAATATTTTATGGATGGTGTACCTTTTGTAGAATCTTCTTTTAAAAAGGTTTATAAGCTTGAAAAAACTGAGCTAGACTCAGATAGAATTAAAAAACTAACACATAAAGCAGTTCAAGTAGGGATGCAATCAATGCTTGCATTTGAATCTGCTGGTAATCCTTTAGCACCCATTACTACCGATACAGTTGTTAGAAAACTACTTCCTCCATCTAATTGATTTCTAATTTATATTTTAAAGCTATCACAGAGCCATAAAAGAGATAAAAACAATAAATTAGATTCACATGAAAGGAGAATATGTTGTTCTAAGACCCCTTCTCGTTGCGCTGAGAGAATCGAGGTAGGACAGAAATTATCAAAGAAGATCGCTTAGGATTAGATATTATTTATATTCAAGCTAAACGTTGGGAAAGAAGCTTAGGAAGACCAGAAATAGAAAAATTTGCAGGGTAATTGTTAGGACAACAAGCGAAAAAAAGAAAAAAGAATTTTTATCACTTATTCTCAATTTAGTCAAGAAGCTAGAGAATATGCAGCAATGATAGACAGTAAAATAATTTTAATTAGTGGAGATATATTAAGTGAATTATTAATCGATTATCAGGTAGGAGTTTCGGTGATTAAATCTTATGACATTAAAAAAATAGCTCTTGATTATTTTACTGAATAAATTGATTGATTTTTATCGAAAATTATCATTTAGATCCCAATATTTTGGGCGATTTTCCAAGCAATTTGCTATAATGAAACGGTCTAAAAATCTTAAAAATAGAAAAGCATGACTGATAACTCTTCAAGTAGACTAGACCGCTTAGAAAGTTTAGCAGAAACTATATTAACTGGATTAGTCGAAACAAACAAAGGACTGTCCCAAATTAGAGAAGAATTAGCAGAAACCAACAAAGGCTTAGCAGAAACTAGGGCGATAGCTAATTCTAATGCCAAATCTATCCAAGCTTTATCAGGGGAGTGGCAACAGGATCGTAAAGAATGGCAACAGGATCGCGAACAATGGGAAAAAGATCGTAAAGAATGGGAAAAAGATCGCAAAGGTATTTATCAACTATTAGGTCGTTTAAGTCGTTCTATGTCAGATTTTTATGAAGTCCAGTCAGACTTTTACCTCCGTTTTGATCAAATAGATGAAAGACAAGCAAGAATGACTGAAATTCTCAATAGTTATCTACCACCAGATAACCAAAAAGAATAATAAATAGTTAAAGATGATAATTCATAATTCATAATTCATAATGTTACAACGTCCCATTTATTTAGATTGCCATGCCACTACCCCAATGGATGAACGGGTATTAGAGGCAATGTTGCCTTATTTTACTCAACATTTTGGCAACCCTTCAAGTATTAGTCATATGTATGGATGGGAAGCAGAAGCAGCAGTCAAAAAAGCAAGAGAAACTATAGCTAATACTATTAGTTGTAGTCCTGAAGAAATTGTCTTTACCAGTGGGGCAACTGAGGCAAATAATCTAGCTATTAAAGGAGTTGCTGAAGCCTATTTTAATCAAGGACAACATATTATTACAGTCCAAACCGAACATCGTGCAGTATTAGATCCCTGCCATTATTTAGAGGGATTAGGATTTGAAGTAACATTATTACGAGTCAAAAAAGATGGATTAATTAATTTAGACGACTTAGAAAAAGCCATTCGTCCCGAAACAATTTTAGTATCAGTAATGGCCGCTAATAACGAAATTGGAGTGATTCAACACCTAACAGAAATCGGAGAAATTTGTCATAATCATCAGATTTTATTTCATAGCGATGCTGCCCAAGCAATTGGTAAAATTCCCCTGGACGTTCAAACCATGAATCTTGATTTAATGTCCTTAACTGCTCACAAAGTTTATGGACCGAAAGGCATTGGCGCATTATATGTCCGTCGTCGTAACCCTAGAGTGCGTCTGGCCGCCCAATTACACGGAGGAGGACAGGAAAGGGGAATGCGATCGGGAACTCTCTATACACCCCAAATTGTGGGGCTGGCCAAAGCTATAGAATTAGGACTAGAAGAGATAGAGTCCGAAGGTAAAAGACAAAGAGAACTGCGCGATCGCCTCTCGAACCAATTAAGTCAACTTGAGGGAATTTATTTCAATGGTCATCCTACGCAACGTTTACCAGGAAATCTCAATGTTAGCTTTGAAAAAGTAGATGGTTCTGCCCTATTATTAGGATTACAATCGTTAGTCGCTGTATCTTCTGGTTCGGCCTGTTCTTCAACAGCAACCACTCCTTCCCATGTTTTAACAGCCCTAGGACATCAAGATTCTTTAGCCTATGCTTCCCTGCGCTTTGGGTTAGGGCGTTTTACCACCAGCGAAGAAATTGATCAAGTCGCTCAAGCAACTCTAGTAACGGTTCAATCTTTACGTCAAGCCATTGTAGATTGCAGATTTTAGATTTTAGAATAGATTGTAGATTTATTAAAGTCAAAATCCAAAACCTACGCGGTATTGAGTGATGTGGTTTTTGATTTGGTTAGTGGGATATTGTAGAATCTGGCTATGTTATGATACGTTTATGCTAAAAATAAAGATCTACTCAAGGTCACTCAAACAATCAATCCCACACCTGAATTGACAGGGTAGAGGACAAAATGATTAACTTTTGTTGATCAGTCTGGGAATACAATTTAGATACCGAATTCAGTAGCAGTAGTGTTACGATAAAGTCCAAGGCAATAACCTTGTTTAGTCTTAGAGATTCAATCAGGTTATATTCAGGTTATATTCAGGTTATAATTACCTATGAGTTGTTCTGCCTACCTTTGCGGATTACGTCCAACATAGGTGAAATGTCCTCAACCAGCTAGGGCAAACCGATGGTCAAACAACTCGATTGGCTCCAATAGTCAATCTTAAAGCTCAGAAAAACCAATAAAAAAGTTTTTTTGGTTCAGTTATTAACTTATTCACCTAAAAAGCGTCTTAAAATAAATACTGGTGCTAACAAGTATATTCCTAGAGGAGTTTATTACAGAATAAATCCATAATAATTCTCGTTTTATGATGGGTAGAGATACATCCAAAAAACGCGCAACCTCCTCAAATGGGATACGTCAGCTTAATTATATAGTTGATGTTCAAGTAAAAGATAAAGGTGAGTAGAATTTTCCTTCATTTCCCATTGGCTTGAAGTCAATGACAGTAATATCGACAGTTTTTTGACCAATTTACATTAACAGACACTCTACTGGTGAAGTGTCATCCTTTGTTAGAAAAGTTTGAGGGAATTGCATGCCAAAGCAAATTATTATCGCCAAGCAACACCACATTGCTGCTGTTTTCTGGGAAGATCAGATTCAAGAATTGGTAGTTGCCACAGGTAACCAACAAGTAGGAGACATTTATTTAGGATTAGTCGAAAATGTTATTCCAGGGATTGATGCAGCGTTTGTTAATATCGGAGATGCAGAACGCAATGGCTTTATTCACGTTACAGATTTAGGTCCATTGCGCTTAAAAAGGAGTGCAGGGGCTATTACAGAACTCCTAACTCCTCAACAAAAAGTCCTGGTTCAAGTGATGAAAGAACCAACTGGCAATAAGGGACCTCGACTCACAGGAAATATTACCTTACCTGGACGGTATTTAGTCTTGATGCCCTATAGCAGAGGGGTCAACCTCTCAAGACGTATTAGAAGTGATGAAGAACGAAGTCGCTTACGTGCCTTAGCTATTCTCATTAAACCAGCTGGAATGGGGCTATTGGTTCGTACCGAAGCTGAAGGCAAAGCTGAAGAAGCAATTATGGAGGATTTAGAGTTTCTCCAGCGGCAATGGGAAGCGGTTCAAATACAAGCCACATCAACCCGTCCTCCATCCCTATTAAACCGAGATGACGATTTTATTCAAAGGGTTTTGCGGGATATGTACAGTGCAGATGTTAATCGCATTGTGGTGGACTCTCAACCAGGGGTTCAAAAGGTTAAAAAGCAATTAATGACTTGGAGTGGTGGCCGTCCCCCTGAGGGAGTTTTAATTGATTATCACCGCGAAAGTCTTCCCGTTTTAGATTATTTCAGAGTTAATGCTGCCATTCGAGAGGCTCTCAAGCCTAGGGTAGACTTACCTTCTGGAGGTTATATCATTATCGAACCAACAGAAGCTCTCACTGTGATTGATGTCAACTCTGGATCTTTTACCCGTTCAGCTACGGCCAGAGAAACCGTATTATGGACTAATAGTGAAGCAGCTACAGAAATTGCTCGTCAATTGCGTCTGCGCAATATTGGGGGTGTGATTATTGTGGATTTCATCGATATGGACTCCCGTCGGGATCAACTCAAATTGCTAGAACATTTCAACAAAGCCCTAAAATCTGATAAAGCCAGACCCCAAATTGCTCAACTCTCAGAACTAGGTTTAGTAGAATTAACTCGCAAGCGTCAGGGTAAAAATATTTATGAGTTGTTTGGTCAACCCTGTCCTAATTGCGGTGGTTTGGGACATCTAGTGCATCTTCCAGGTCAATCTGAATTAATTGCTCTCGAAACGGTTCCAGTCGCGCCTCCAGTTCCGGTAACTAAATCTATCGAAAAACCAACTCCAGTTAGTGAACCTTTAGTAGAGTCTTCTTTTGAAGAAGAAATGATTGATACTTCTCGTCAATTAGAATTACTGAATCATCCTAGTTATCAAGAACAAGGAAATATTCCTAATAGTCGCCGCCGTCGTCGTCGTCAGCCTCAACTTAAAGAAGAAGCTACCGGAAAAGTCATTACAGGTGGCGCAGTTAAAGAGGTAGAGCATTCCACAGATGCCGAAGTAGAACCCAAAAAAGAGCGCGGACACAGGCAATTACGCCGAGAAGAAATCCCTTTAGAAAAGGTATCAGTAGAGATGACACCCTTAGAACAAGATGTCTATGCCTTAATGGGTATTTCCCCTCTAGTACGCCTTGAACAAGAATTTAAAGATCCTAAGTCTGTTTTAGTATCTGTGAAACTTCCTGAAGGTTCCGAGGATAAAATTACTGTTCCAGAACCGGAGGTGTCAATTCCACCATCCCCATCCCCATCTCCATCCCCATCTTCAGAAACAGTTGATTCTTCTGAAGAGTCAGAAAATCAAAGTTCTTTGACATCATCAGAAATTGAGCCAGAACGCCCAGTAATTCGCCGCCGCCGCCGACGTTCTTCAGCGAAGGAAGAATAAGATTGGAATAGATATCGGGCAATACTGCTTAGGTTTTGCCCAAAACCCTCTTAGGGGAAAAAATAACGGGAGACTTCTCTCGACATCAAGTTCAATCTTTTTCTAATTCCTGTTGCAATTTTTCGAGTTCTTCGGGGGTCATTTCGTCTAACCGCTTTTGTAAAACTGCCTCTTCATAATCTTTGATCTGTTGATTATAGGTCATATTTTTGTTACCAACTCGCCACAAATAACTAAGTATCCAAGCTAATAAAACAGTTATAAATAAAGCTTGACTCCAAATCCCCGCAGATAGACTATCAAAACCAACCAGCTGAAGAAACAGGTAGATAACTCCACCTGTTGCAAAAACACCCATACCAATAGCTATGACATCAATTCGCCGCATAATGGTCGATTAATTACCGTTTGTGTTTTCCCTGTTTAACTGTTTAACTCACGTCGTTGAGGACGAAAATTTAAAATTGGGCTCAATAATAAAATTCCAGGGAAAAAGAAAAACATCAGGAAATACATGAAACCTCTTTCCCAGGAACTAGCCACATACCAGCGACTACTCAGATAAAAGTAGACTAATCCAGGCATAATTAGTAAATAGAGAACACTTAAACTCAAATAGAGTAAGGCTACCAACAGGGTATCATTCGCAAGTAAATCAGCTATAGTCATGGTTGCCAGATACAATTTAAAGATTTACAGATTAGGTTTAGTTCACTGCGCTTATTCTATCGTAATATCCTGCCACAAGAATGAATTAGTAAATTAAATACAGTTTTACATTTCCTTCAGCTATCTTAATTTAACATAAATTTTTGGCAAAAAAGAAGCTTAATTTGAAGTTTTTGCGTCTTTAACTGGGAAAACTAAATTTAGAACTTCGAACATAAGGTTTAGGTTTATTATGGCACTCACTCAAACTTCTTTCACCTGTCCCTACATTACGATCAATAATATTCAGATTCCTCTCAAACCTTTTTCGCCTGAAGAGTCATTTCTTCCAAGTTCTGAAACAATTCAAGCTTGGTATTTAGCTTACTACGGTACATCAAATTTGTTAGAACTTGAACCCAAAATTGCTGCCACTTCTCTAGAAAAATTAGCGCGATGGTGGGTAGAAATCAAATCAGAAATCCTAGACAGAAAATATGTCTCAGTGCGATCGCAGCAATTTTACTCATCTATATTCTCCCAGATTAAAGTTGCTTAGAATATCAAGAAAACTCAAAAAAAAGTGCAAAGGTGAAGAATTGTGTCACAATGTTAGGGTAAATACATTAAGAAATTAAGTTTAGACCATCTATTTTATAGACTCCATGACTTCAATAAATGCCGATCAAGCTCACAGTGATAAAGTTTTAGAGGCAATGAAAAACTTTGCCGAACAATACGCCAAAAGAACAGACACTTACTTCTGTAGCGAACCCTCAGTAACCGCAGTAGTGATTGAAGGACTCGCTAAACACAAAGAGGAATTAGGTTCTCCTTTGTGTCCCTGTCGTCACTATGAAGATAAAGAAGCAGAAGTTAAAAATACCTTCTGGAATTGTCCGTGTGTCCCCATGCGTGAACGCAAAGAATGTCACTGTATGTTGTTTATCACTCCAGATAATGACTTTGCTGGTGATCAACAAGATATTGATCTAGAATTCATCAAACAAGTCCGTGATAACATGGCTTCTAAAGAATAAGGTTATGTCATCAGCTTCTTTTTGGCAGGCAATTGAACAATTTAATCATCAACAATTCTATGACTGCCATGATACCCTAGAGGCTCTATGGATGGAAGCCATAGAGCCTGATAAGCAATTTTATCAAGGTATTTTACAAATTGCTGTTGGTTGCTACCACTTAGGAAATCATAATTGGCATGGTGCTGTTATGTTGCTCGGAGAAGGAATTAGACGACTCAGCGACTATCAGCCAGATTATCAAGAAATTGACGTAGATCATCTAATTGAAAAAAGTCAGCAATTGCTTCGGCATCTTCAAGGAACTGAACCCCAACAAGTAAATAAAGTAGTTGAACAAATGAAGACAACCTCAGATAATTCTGCTTGCTGTTTTCCTCAGATAATCAAAATCTGAGTTAGGAGTTCAGAGTTAGTTATTGGCGAAGTTCAATAATAGCAATATTCCATTGACCGAGTTGACTGGTTTGGAAAGCAACTTTTTCGCCATCCCCACTAATAGTTGGTTGTCTGACAGAACCTTTAATATTAGCACTTAGGAGTTTTGATCTCTGACTTTGGCGATCATATACCATAATATCAGTTCTTCCCCTTTCTGTAGAAACATAGGCGAGATAGCGACCATCGGTACTTAAAGCTGGTTGATCCTGACTAGAATCTCTGCGATTAAGATTAGGAAGGGAAACTAGACCTTTTGTCTGTAAATCATAAAGATAAATGTCTCTGTGACCATTGCGATCGGAAGCAAAGGCTAAATATCGACCATCTCCACTATAGGCCGGGTATTCTTCGGGTGATTGACTATTAAGACCACCACTAGGAATTTGTGGGTTAATCAATAAAGGATGATTACATCCATTTAATAACAATAAACCAATAACCAGTCTCTCCACTAAAATCAGTGTCATTTTCACCGTAGAATTAACTTTTAGGGATTGTTTAATATTAGAGATCATTTACCTCAGTAAACTAGGTTATTTAATCTAATGACTTGGTTAAACCGTAGGGTGGGTATTACCCACCTTACAGCTAATTAGAGTTTAATAATAATTGCCCACTTTACGGTGATGAACTGCTGTTAGTCCATCGGGGTTAGATACTCGTCCATTGGTAACCTTACTGTAAACAACCCAATGATCATTACACTCCATACGACTCACAACTTCGCATTCTAAATAGGCTAAAGCATCCGTTAAAATTGGTGATCCATTATTAGCTATTTGAGTTTTTATCCCTGCAAAACGATCTGATCCAGGGGAAAATCTTTTAAGGAAATGTTTCATTAAAGGTTGATATTTTCCCTCTTCAAGAATATTTAAAACAAAGGTATCTCCCACCTGCATTAAAGACTCGATCGCCCGATCTTTGGCCACCGCAACCGTAAACCCAGGAGGATTAAAACTAGCCTGTGTTACCCAAGATGCCAACATTGCCCCCTTAATATCCCCTTTAGTAGCCGTTAAAATATATAAACCGCCACTAATGCGACCGATAGCCTTATCTAAGTCACTATCTAAAGACTTCCGTTGTTTTACCTTGTGATCGCGGGTTAATGCTTGACCTAAATCAGTTCCTGCTTCTTCACAAAGTTGATAGATCGCCTCTGTTGGAGTCTCCTTCACCCGAATGGCTTTAAAAACCTCGCTTAACCCCGCTTCCCGAAATTTGGTTAAGATTGGGTCAATCGGTTCATCATTCCCCCCATAGGACTCAAATAAACCCACATATTGTTTATTTTTGGCAGCAGCTAGAATTGTCCCCACATTGCCCGTAGTTTGCTTATTATAGGTTCCTTCTAAAGGAGGCATTCCCAAAACAATACCCGCACAAATACTGACAATTTCGTTCACATCTTGGGTATCAGCAGATTTGAGATCTACCATTTCCACTGCAACCCCAGTTTTAGTGATCCCTTTAGCGATCGCTTGGGAAAGCCGATCACTATATCCATAGTCAGAAACATAAAACACCCCAACAGTTTGATCAGCTTTGCTTTGTTCTTCACTCCAGGTTCGATAGCGTTCCACCAATTCATGGAGATTGTAGCGCAATAAAGGACCGTGCCCATTAGCTACTGTGGTGATTTCACCTAACTTATCCATCCGCTTCATGGCCGAGAGGACCGAACGAGCATTAGGACCCATCAAACATTCATAATAAAAATGATAATCTGGTGCGATCGCCTCTAAATGTTCATCGTAAAGATGATCAGAACAATAGTGCATCCCAAATACATCGCAGGTAAACAGGGTTTGAGTTCCTTGATCATAGGTTAAAATTGTGTCAGGCCAATGTAAATTAGGCGCGCTGACAAATTCTAAAACATGACCTTGACCTAAATCTAAAACTTCCCCACTTTTGACTAAAATACGTTCGAAGGGTTGATGAACGAAACCTTCTAGGAATTGAATAGCTACTTTTGATCCCACCACCGTTACTTGGGGAGCCAAGGCTAGGATATCCTTGACTAAACCGCTATGATCAGGTTCGGTGTGGCTAATAATTAAATAGTCAATGGTACTCGGATCAATTAAACCTCCTAAAGTGTCTAGGTACAATTGGCGAAATTTAGCATGGGACGTATCTACCAGAGCTATTTTATCCCCTCGAATAATATAGGAATTGTAGGTAGTTCCGTTTTGTAGACCAAATTCGATATCAAAGCGATCACGATCCCAGTCGAGGGAACGAATAGTGGTGGTATCCTCGACAATATCAGCAGTTTGTATAGTTAAACGGTTTTCTGTTTTGATTGGAGTTGCAACCATATCCGCCTCCATTAATTGTTATCTTTAATCTATATTGTGACACGCTGCTTCATGAAACCTACGCAATACGTTTGCAGTATAGCTGTTCAATTCCTCCAATTTTGATTTGCAACTCTTGATGTTCAATTAACGCTGTACTTAGTGCCACGGGTCAAAATCTTGACATCCTAGGATTTTGAGCTAAAGTATTAGAGTAAAAACTTTTTATTACTAGCATCTTATAGATTATGTTGCTAAGATGCTAAACTAGCATCATATAAAATGGGGTAAAAGTAAATTGGGTCTTACAAATAACTTTAATTCCTACTAAGAGTCCTAGATCTAAGGCACATTAGACCTCAACCTACCAACCAACAATTTAACCTAATCTTAAAGTTTGAAATTGTATGGAAATGGCTGGTTTGTCAAATCTAAAAAAAGATAATTATCAAAAAATTGTCTTAAATCAATAACTGATTATAATCTAGATACATGATTTATAGAAATTGCTTTGAAAAGAGGATACATGGTCATGATGAGGAGTAGTTTTACCGGTCTTGAACTAGCCATAATTGAACCTAGTGGTTATATTACGGCAGCTAATGTAGAAGATTTTCAGAGGGAACTAACTCAAGCAGTGACTTCCCAACAGCAGTCGGCTTTTCTGATCGATATGCACCATGTAGAATTCCTCGATAGTGCCGGTTTAATGGCTTTAGTTTCGGTTTTTTCCGTAGCCAAAAATTTGGGTAAACGGTTTAGTCTATGTTCGTTAGTCCCTTCGGTTAGAATTATTTTTGAACTAACCCAATTAGATAATGCTCTGGAAATTTTTGAAGATCGCCGTCAATTTGAAGCTTCATTCCTCCAAAAATTGGCAGCTTAACGAAGTTTCCAAGTCAGAAGTCAACCTACCCTAATGTCTCAGGAGAGGAATTGGCAAAGTTGTTTTTGAAACAGGAATTTATGCCCTGTCCCAAAAACTATGGGCGTTAAAAGGCCAGATTTCAGTGCCGATTTTTCGGATAAATTTTCGGTATAGTTAGAGAAGCAACAGGTTTCTAAACTAAGTACCGGAGTTTATATGGCGAAAGTGGCCGTGGAAAATTTGATCACCCCTGAGATTGTTAAACCAGCCCGCTATCTAGGTAATGAGTTAGGATCTCACCATAAACCCTGGGAAAGTAGCCAAGTTCGGTGGGTTTTAACCTATCCCGAGATTTATGAACTGGGAGCTTCTAATTTAGGCCATATTATTCTCTATAACATTTTAAATGCCCAATCTGGACAACTTTGCGATCGCGCTTATCTTCCTGCCCCTGATCTAGGAACAAAAC
>DLXW01000297.1:3207-3475 GCA_003448685.1 Cyanothece sp. UBA12306 | reverse complement strand
AATACTTCTTTATTCGCGTTAGAGTCCCGTCGTTCCCTAGCAGATTTTGATATTTTGGGCTTTAATCTGAGTTATGAACTCGGAGCGACTAATATCTTAGAAATGCTAGATTTGGCTGCCATCCCCTTAACTTGGCACGAAAGAACTCAGGGTGATTATCCATTGGTATTCGCAGGAGGGCAAACCGCCACTTCCAACCCAGAACCCTTTGCGGACTTCTTTGATTTTTTTGCCCTAGGAGATGGGGAAGAATTATTACCCGAAATTG
>DLXW01000297.1:777-2992 GCA_003448685.1 Cyanothece sp. UBA12306 | reverse complement strand
CGTGTGCTCTTCCGATCTGAAGAATTATTACCCGAAATTGGCTTGGTGATCGAACAAGGAAAAGCCAAAAAACTCGGTAGGGAAGCATTACTCTTAGATTTAGCCCAGGTTAAAGGAGTTTATGTACCCCGTTTCTATGACATGGCAGTTGATGGTTCAGTTCACCCCAACCGTCGAGATGTCCCGCAAAGAATTTTAAGAAGGGTTGCAACCCCCACACCAGAACACGCCATTGGTTTAGTACCCTATATTGAAACTATCCATGATCGCCTGGTATTAGAAGTACGTCGCGGATGCACCAGAGGTTGTCGTTTCTGTCAACCGGGAATGTTAACCCGTCCCGCGCGGGATGTGGAACCAGAAGCAATTATTGACACCATTGAAAAAGGCATCCGTCAGACAGGTTATAACGAATTTTCCCTACTATCTTTGAGTTGTTCGGACTACCTTTCCCTACCTGCAGTAGGTATTGAAATCAAAAACCGCCTCAAAAACGAAAATATTTCCCTCTCTTTACCCAGTCAACGGGTAGATCGTTTTGACGAAAATATTGCCAACATTATTGGGGGAACTCGTCAGTCAAGTTTAACTTTTGCCCCCGAAGCAGGAACCCAAAGACTGCGAGATGTGGTGAATAAAGGGTTAACTAATGAAGAATTACTCAGAGGTATTAAAACCGCAGTAGAACAAGGGTGGGATCGCATTAAACTCTACTTTATGATTGGTTTACCAGGGGAAACCGATCTCGATGTCGTTGGCATAGCAGAGACGGTACGCTGGTTAAAACGAGAATGTCGCCCCAAAGGAAAGCGATCGCTGCAATTTACTTTAACTATCTCTAACTTTACCCCCAAACCCCATACGCCTTTTCAATGGCATTCCGTATCTACCGCCGAATTTATCCGTAAACAGCAACTATTACGGGAAGAATTTCGCAAAATTCGCGGAGTTAAGGTCAATTATACCGATGTCAATATTTCTGCTATGGAGGACTTTGTGGGACGGGGCGATCGCCGTTTAGCCCCTGTAGTCCGTCGCGCTTGGGAATTGGGCGCAGGAATGGATTCTTGGTGGGAAAATGCCCAAAAAGCCCATGATGCTTGGACTCAGGCTATTGAAGAAGCGGGTTTAACCTGGAAATATCGCCAAGTAGAGAAGGGGGAAGGTCATATCTTTGAAGCTGCTGACTCCTATGACGCGCCTTTGCCTTGGGATCATCTAGATACGGGAATTGATAAGGAATGGCTCAAAAAGGATTTAAAATTGGCTTTAGAAGCGGCAACGGTTCCTGACTGTGCTTTTGACGGTTGTTCCCAATGTGGTATTTGTGGCCCTGATTTTGGCCATAATATTGTGGTAAAAGCCCCTCCTATTCCTGAATTTGACGGACAATTTCAACCTAATCAACATCGGGCGCAACGGATTAGGGTTTGGTTTGGTAAAATCGGTGAGATGGCCTTAATTAGTCATTTAGATTTAGTGCGTCTATTTGATCGGGTTGTTCGTCGTGGGGCATTGCCTATTTCTTTTACTGGGGGTTATCATCCAGGCCCCAGAATTTCTATTGCTAATGCCTTAAGTTTGGGCATAACCAGTAGTGGAGAAATAGTTGATTTTGAATTGACTGAAGTGATGGAAATTGAAACTTTTCGTCAAATTTTAACAGATCAATTACCTCCTGAAATTCCCATTTACAAGGTTGAAGAAGTTGATATAAAATCCTTGGCTGCAAGTCGTTTATTAGATCAAGCAGAATACTTAATTACCGTAGAATCTGAGGGATTAACTTCTGTTGAACAGTGGGAAAATTGGATTGAACAAGTTAATGAAAGTTCCGAAATTAATTACGAAAAAACAACGAAATCTGGCAAAAAGTCGCTTATTAATCTAAGCGATCGCTTGTTTTCTTTATCCCTAGATTCTATTAAAGACGATTCTACTACCGTCTTGAAATATAAGGGTAGTTGTCGTAATGATGGAACCATGTTACAACCAGAACAAGTCGTTTATATGGTGCAGATGGTATCTCAGCAAGAATTAGAGTTATTAAAGGTGCATCGTCAGCAGTTAATTTTAGTTGAGCATGATTAACTAACTTAAATTTTTTATTACCTACTTATGAATACTTATAATATTGATTTTTACCAATGGTTAGAAGAACAATCAAATGCTTTAAAAAACCATGATACAACAGCATTAGATTGGGAAAATTTAC
>DLXW01000297.1:0-663 GCA_003448685.1 Cyanothece sp. UBA12306 | reverse complement strand
GATTGGGAAAATTTACTGTTGGAGATAGAGACATTGGGAAGAAGTGAACTTAAGTCCTGTGAGTCATTCTTAATCTTGATTATTCTCCATAAATTATGTCTTGATTATTGGATATCAGAACTTGATAAAAATAAACTACATTGGCAGGGAGAAGTACAAAATTTTCGTATTCAATTAAACAAAAAATTAACTAAAAGTATTTATAAAAAAATAAATCTAGAAAATTTATATTTAGAAGCAAAAGAAGCTTTTAAACAAAAAAGTGGCTTAAATGCGCCTGATAATTGTCCGTATAGTTTTGATGACCTTACTGATAACTAGAGCATTTAGATAAAAGTATGGTATACTGTCAGGGATTGAGTGTTTTAGTCTAAATTAACCATGATATCAATGTTAATTAAAAGCTTGACCCCAAGCCTATTAGTCTTCAGTTTAGTTGGTAGCTTCGGCATAACTCTAGCTTCTAAAAGTTTAGCCCAGGAACTAAACTTTCCGCAAATAGTTGCTCAAACTCCTAATCAACTAAATGAAGATCAAATTCGTCAGCAGATGAAAGCAATTGCTAAGGCCGAAAATGGGGAAGACATTGAAGGTTTACTCAAGTTTTTGGTTTCCTTTGCTATTTCTGAGGTAACTGTTGAATCTGATAATAACAAAGTTACC
>DLXW01000349.1:38589-49371 GCA_003448685.1 Cyanothece sp. UBA12306 | reverse complement strand
AATAAGTTAAAATTAGGATATTTCTGTTTTTCTAAAGTCAGTACACAAAAGATCGGCACCAGTCCAATTTACCTTAGTTAAAGTTGCTTCTCTCAAGTCAGTTCTGTTTAAATTAGCATTGGCGAAATCAGCATTAGTTAAGTTAGCACTTTTAAAATTAGCTCTGTCTAAATTTGTTGTTTTTTTGCATTCTGTTTCTGTTTCTAATTTATGACATTCAAAACTTGCATTAACCAAAGTCGCTTCATTAAAATTTGCCTCCGTCAAAGTTGCACCATTAAATTTTGCCTCATTTAATGTAGCTCTAATGAAATTTGTCTTAGCTGCATAAGCGATAGTGAATGTTGCATAGTTTAACTCTGCATTACTAAAATCAGCTTTATATAAATTAGTATCATATAAATTAGCACTATTCATTATTGCTTCTCGTAAATCTATTCTTCTCAAAATAGCATTCTTTAAGTTGATTCCATCCAAATAATGTCCTGCTTTATTTAATCTTTCCAAATCACGAAAAATGCCAAGTCTTTTACTTGTCTTTCCTCTATAATTGTTTAAAGTTGTAAATGAATTATTTAAAGCTTTTTCATGAGCTATTCTATTTTTTTCTTCTTCTTGCTCAATTTCTTGTTGTTTCTGAGCAATTCCTTCACTGTATGTCTGGTAGAATTCATAAAGAGGAAGAATAGATACTATGAATATTATTCCTCCTGTAGCCATTCCTAACCAATTAGTTGTAGGAAAATATAACTCAATCGTTGATGTTTGAATAAAATAATCTATCTTTTTAAAAAATATGATGATATGTAAAAAGAAAAACTTTTGTGATTTATTTTTATTATTTGCAAGATATTCTTCAAATTGATGAAGCTCTTTCTCACATTGATAAGCTTTTAAAAAATTCCATAGTTTACCAACAGGAATTGTGATTTTTTCTTCAGATTCATCTGATTGATCAAATTTATATTGAGTAACACTATCTAATTGATGTTTAAGTTGGATTCTTTCCCTATTTTTAAATAATTGATCTAAAGAACTTAGTTGTTGTTTAAAATCATCGTATTCTATTTGACAAAAAAGCTGCTTTTCTGAGGCAAAACAAAATTTACAAATAAAATAACAAATAGCCAAAATAAAATATACACAAGCTAAAATAATGAAAATTATATTGAAACCAAGCAATTTGGGATGTTCTAGAAAGAATAAATTATTTGATTCTAGATTAATTAGGTCAAAAAGCTTTGGAGATTTAGGTTCAGGATTATTTTTGAATACTTCTTGAATTTTTTCATTTATTTTACGTTGATTTGATATATTTATTTCTTTAATATCTTTAATTATTTTTTCAGAATTATCAATGATTTTTGAACTTATTGAATACTCTGGTATTATTAAAATGACTTGTATTATAGGAATCAAAGATAATACGGATAATACAGTTGGGAAAATAAGTGAAAAAGCAGTTCTAAAATTTTTCATACTTTTTAAATCATTGAACTATTTTTTGATAATAAAATTACTCACAGTAAATCCGTTGTTAAAAGTTTACTTGTAATCTTATTAGTTTATCACCCCAAACCTCCCACACTCCCCACACAAAACTTTCCCGTCTCAGAATAATAATAATTAACTCCGAAGTGTAACGTCAAATTGCTTAACTAAAGCATTACGAATTTTGTCATGAACTGGTTCTACATCCCCATCAGTTAAAGTGCGATCGCCAGCACGATAAGCTAAACTAAAAGCTAAACTTCGCTGTCCTTCTGGCACATTTTCTCCTTGATATTGATCGAATAATTCAACCCCTGTTAGTAATTTACCCCCTGCTTTATTCATCACCTTAGTTAAGTCAGCAACAGAGATTTTTAAAGAGGCAAAAAAGGCTAAATCTCGTTCAACTGCGGGATAGGTAGAATAGGGACTTAAAATGGGAGTAATTAACTCTTCTTGTCCCAAAGTTTCTAACAGAATATCGAAATTTAAAGTAAAGACAAAAACAGCGTCAGGTAAGTCCTTTTCTTGACGTAATTGGGGATGCAATTGTCCGAAAATTCCTAACTGTTTCTTCCCAACCCATAAAGATGCAGTACGACCAGGATGTAACCTTTGATCGCTATCATCAGGTTGGTAGGTTACGTCTAACCCTAACCGTCCAAAAACACTTTCAAGAATACCTTTTGCTTCATACCAAGTCATGGGAACAGATTTTCCGCTACGAGTCCACCGTCCTTGGGGGAAAAAATCACCGCCAAAAATTCCCGCCACTTCATCCCATTCTTGGTCTTTTCCATCGATTATACGGAAAATACGTCCAATTTCAAAAGCATTTAAGGCTCCATTTCCTTGGGACTGGTTATAAGCAAACGCATCAATCAAACCATCGAGTAAATTAGTCCTTAAGGCTGCATATTCGGCAAATAAAGGGTTAGCAATAACAATATCAGCTTTTTCTGGTTTAACTAACGAATATTGTACAACTTCGGTTAATCCTACCCCACGGAACACTTCCCTTACCTTGCGTTGAACCTGATAATCAAAAGATAGTCCTCCTGGTTCGGTTTTGTCGGGGAGTTCATCGCAGAAGTGATCATAACCATACAAACGCGCTACTTCTTCAATTAAGTCTATTTCCCGTTCTAAGTCTCGATAGCGGTAGGAAGGAACCGAGACAGTCCAAACATCATTTTTTCCAGTAACAGAGGTTAAAGTGCATCCTAGGTCGGTTAGAATGCGTTCTACATCAACTGCTGCAATATCAGTAATAGTGCCATCTTTTTCAATAGGCCCTAAAACCTGGTTTAATCGTTCTAATCTTAGGGTAATGGATTCGGTGGAGAGATCTTGGCGATTATCAGCGATAATTTGTGTCATGGGGGTTCCTCCTCCCAATTCCATAATGAGAGCGATCGCACGACCACAAGCTATTTCTAACTCAGATTGATTAATTCCCCGTTCATACCGCGCTGAGGACTCGCTACGAAGACTCTGGGAACGGGAGGAACGACGAATGGTCACTTGCTCGAATAATGCAGCCTCTAGAACAATATTTTGGGTGTTTTCGTCTACTTCGGTTTCCTGTCCCCCCATCACCCCTGCTAAAGCAACGGGGTGATCATTGGCAGTGATGACCAAATTAACTGTTTTTAGACTTCTTTCTTGATCATCAAGAGTTTTTAAGGTTTCTGCCTCCTTAGCAAAGCGAACTCCTAAAGTTAAAGGTCTATCCTTTGCCATAGCTTCTAATTTCTCCCGATCAAATGCGTGAAGAGGTTGTCCCCATTCGAGAAGAATTAAATTAGTCACATCCACCACATTATTAATGGGACGGACTCCTGCTGCTTCGAGTCTGCTTTGTAACCATTTGGGAGAGGGAGCAATTTTGACGTTTTCGATGACAGTTCCTAGATACGCAGGACAAGCATTACCGTCTTTTACATTGACTTCTAGGGGATAGGGGGACGTTTCAGGGAAAGAAATTGCTGGTGGTTGGGGTAGGTTTAATTTTCCTCCCGTTAATGCTGCGACTTCCCGCGCAACCCCTACCATACTCAACGCATCCGCGCGGTTTGCTGTGGGACTAATATCGAGGATAACATCATCGAGTCCCAGGAAAGGACGGGCATCTGAGCCTAATTTTAGGCTATTATCGTCAAAAATATGGATTCCAGCCGATTCTTTAGCTAAACCAACTTCAGCGAGGGAACAGATCATCCCTTCTGAGGGAACTCCTCGCAGTTTAGCGGGTTTGATTTTAAGATCAATTTGGGGTAAATAGGTTCCCACAGTAGCCACAGGAACGATAATATCTGATTTGGCATTAGGTGCGCCACAGACTATGTTTAAGGGAGTTTCTTTGCCAATATCTACTTGACAGACGCTCAATTTATCTGCATTAGGATGGGGTTGGCGATCGATGATTTTGCCAATGACTAAACCGTCGGCCCACTGACGGCGATCTTCGATTTCATCGACTTCTAACCCTGCAATAGTTAAGATATCTGCTAATGCTTCGGGGGACAGGGTGACGTTAACCAGTTCCTTTAACCAGTTGACCGAAATCTTCATACTTTTATCTGCGATCGTTGACCAGTTATTAGTTTACCTTTGTTGTGTCCTCTCTTGTTTGCTTATATTGTGGGGTGGACAAATAGTTATGATTTTTGATGAAAACCTTAAATTCTCAAGTTTGTCCACCCTATGCTACTGATACATTTTCAGTTTCTTGCCATTTCTCAAGAGCAGAAATTAACAAAATTATTGGCAGGAGTCCCCACCTATAAATTCTAAAGGACATACTCATATTTTAGGTGGGGATGAATGCCAATCAACAAACAAACCGCGAAGCATCCATATTATATTATGGTGTATGATAATATTATCAGTTACATAAATACTTGATAATGTACAAGGCATATAAGTATAGAATTTATCCTGATACCGAGCAAAAAATAGCCCTGGCCAAAGCTTTTGGGTGTTGTCGATGGTATTGGAACTATTCTTTAGATTTATGCCAGAAAACGTTTCAAAAAACCGGTAAAAGTTTGAGTAGAGGAGCGATTCAAGGTCTTTTACCAGGACTCAAAAAGGAATATCCTTGGCTGAGTGATGCTTATTCTCAGTGCTTACAAGTTGTAGCCCTCAATCTATCACGGGCTTACCAAAATTTCTTTGATCAACGAGCAAAATTTCCTCGATTCAAGTCAAAGCATGGTAGACAGTCCATGAGTTATCCGGCTAATGTTAGTTTTGAAGGAGACTACCTCAAACTTAATCGAAAAATCGGTAAAGTTTATTGCCGTCGCCATCGTGATTTTGAGGGAACTATCAAAACAGTTACTATCTCAAAAAACAGTGATGGAAAATACTACGCTTCTGTTTTAGTTGATGATGGTATAGATTTACCAAAAGCCTCAACAGAGGGTAAAGCTATAGGAATCGATTTAGGATTGACTCATTTTGCGATTACCAGTGATGGGTCTAAATTCAATAATCCTAGACATTTAGCTAAACATCAGCGTAACTTAAAGCGTAAACAACAAAAGTTAGCCCGCAAAGAAAAAGGAAGTAATGCCCGTATCTTAGCTAGAAAAATAGTAGCCAAAGTCCATTCTAAAAGTTCTAGATGTCGTGAAGATTTTTTACACAAGCTATCCCGTAAGATAGTGAACGAAAACCAAGTGATTGCTGTAGAAAATCTGAATGTCAAAGGGATGGTAAGAAACCACAATTTAGCTAAAGCAATTAGTGATTGTGGTTGGGGAATGTTCTGTACAATGCTCAAGTACAAAGCAGAAAACGAAGGAAAAACTTACATTGAAGTTGATAGATTTTTCCCTAGTTCTAAGACTTGTCATGTCTGTCTAAATCAAGTAGGTAGCTTACCTCTTGATCTTAGAAACTGGACTTGTGAACATTGTCAAACAAATCATGACCGTGACATAAATGCGTCAATAAATATTAGAAATGAAGCCTTACGGATACTCTCGTTAGGAACTAGCGAGACTGCCAATGGAGGGAGTGTAAGACGGCTAGGGGGCAAGATTTCTTGCCTCTTGGACGCAACTCCCAATGAGATTGGAAGCCCCAACTATATTGCTTGCAATTAGTTGGGGTAGTTCACGATAATAACAGGATGGAGTAAAAGCCAGATGTTAGTTCGTTATGCCTTAAGTGACTATATCAGAGAAGCGATCGCCACTTCAGAAATCGAACAATTAGAAGATGGTAGTTATGTGGGAAAAATACCCAAATGCCAAGGTGTGATAGCGTTTGGAGAAACTTTATCAGATTGTAAAACGGAGTTACGTTCAACCCTAGAAGATTGGATTTTAGTGGGATTAAAACTGGGTCATACTCTGCCTATCATAGCTGAAATTAATCTAAATCAGGAGTGGATTGGTGAGTCGCTTGACACCCTGTAAACGAAAAGATTTTATCAAAAAACTGCGTAAATTGGGATTTGAATCCCCAAAATCTGGGACAAGACATCAATTTATGGTTTATCAACAGTATCGTCTTACCATTCCCTCCAACACTGAGTATTCTGTCCCTCAATTAAAAATGATGATACGCGAAGTTGAAGCAATTATTACTCGTCAGATAACAATTCATGAATGGAATGAACTTTAAAAAGCGATCACTGCTTCAGAACTCTAACAATTACAAGATGGTAGCTAGTTGATGAGCTATAATTAAGCATCGCTATTCTTAAATAAATAAATAGCAAAAATCGTTGTAATCTTGTCATCGTATACAATAACTGAATTAGTTTTAAAATCTCAATATTTTAAGGATAAAAAAACATGACTCGGGGAATTTATATTACTGCTAACGATAAAGTTATTGAACAAGCGATCGCACTTCTTAAGAGTATTCGATTTTACGATCAAGATACTCCCATTGTTTTAATTCCCTATGATGATAACTACGAAGTTATTGCCGAATATTTAAATAAAGATTATGGGGTAACTCTTTATCCAGATTTAGAATTTATTGAACGATTATCACAAAAACTTCAAAGTATTTTTGGTGATGATTTTTTTGCCCGTCCCAACCAATTCCGCAAACAAGCTTGTTGGTTTGGAGAATTTGATGAATTTCTCTATATTGATACAGACATTGTTGTATTTAAAAAAATCATAGAAGATTTAGATTATTTTACAGACTATGATTTTATTTGTTATGATTACCAACACAAAGCAGGGATAAGAAATGTTTTTTCTCCTAAAATAATAGAAGATAATGTATTTACTGAACAAGAGTTGAAAGATATGTTTAATGGGGGGTTTTGGGCTTCTAAAAAGTCTTTAATTTCCGAAAACAAAATTTATGATATTTTTCGAGAATGTGCGGCTAATATTGACTATTTTGATTTTAGTTATAAAACATCGGATCAACCAATCATTAATTACATGATCCTCAAAACAATTAAACGTCGCTTAAATTTAGCCCACCAAAAGGATAAATACCCTGGCAATTGGGCAGGAAGTAGTCATTTTCAACAACAAGATAATCTCTTAATTGATCCTAATATTAATCAACCCCTTCATTATCTACATTGGGCCGGAATTAAAATTCAACCAGGATGCCCTTATTGGGATATTTGGAAATATTATCGTTATTTAGGAGAGACTCCACCTTCTGATACAGAACTTAGCCCTAAACCCAAAGCTACTAAGTTTTCATGGTTAGAACAAGCTAAACAGTTTTTTAAGCCACGTAAAACTTAAAATTCTCAAGGGGTGACAAGAATTGGGAAAAACGGATCAAATAAAGGTTTTAGAATCTGAGTTTACTAAAAAATTAACCTATTTAATAAGATTTGATCATGATTAAGCCTTTTATTAAACATAGTAGTTAAGAGACTTGCTGGATATATTTTTATTATATTTAAAGCAAATAATTTTACTATTTTTGTTTGATCTCTTATAATAAGAAGTAATTAATAATTAATCATGTTCTCTACTTACAATATCAACTGCTATATTACAATACTTTACAAATAACCAAAAATAATTTAAAAAAAGTATATGATATTAAAAATAGACGAATTGGAGTAAAAGTAAATATGGAATGGAAGTCATCATCTGTAGAAGATAAAATAGGCATTCAATTTAAAAATAGTGAGATACTTTTCTTATGTCTAATTCATCCTTCCTATGCTGAACAAATTAATGAACCAGAAAAAGATAATGAACGATTAGAATATTTAGGACAAACAATTTTAGATTTAGTTATAACCGATTATCTGTATCAAAATTGCCCCTATCTACCAGCTAGTAAACTAATAGCATTACGGGATAAAGTAGAAGAAGGAGAAAAATTAACTAGCCTTTGGTTTAAATTAGGATTAGGGGAAACCTTTCCATTTTTAGCCCTCAAAGATGAAAGACATCGCTTGCGAGTCAAAAGAAATAATCCTTTTGAAAAAGCCTTGAAAGCATTGCTAGGAGGCATTCATATTGATCGAGGATATTCCCAAGCTTATAATTGGCTTAATAAACAATTAATTGCCCCTTTGTTAGAACGTCATCTAAAAAATATCAAAGAAAGATCTGGTCCAGATAAACAGTTGAAATTTTTGGGTGATGCTTTATTTAAAGCTATTGTAACTGATTATTTATATCAACTTCTGCCCTATATTAACCCTACCAGATTAACCAAAATATCTAAACCTATAATATCTAAAGATAAACAAACTGAATATTTAACTAAATTAACTCAAGAAGATTGGGATCTTATTAATCAAGAAAACGAAAAAGTTCCTAGTAAATCATTTCCTGCTGTTGTAGGAGCAATGTATCTTCATTTTAATCAAGAAAATGCTAAAACTGCTTTCAGAAAAACTCAGGAGTGGTGGTTGACAAACTGTGTTGATGAAGATGAAGTGTTACACGACGCGATCGCCTTCCTGTTGAAAGACAACATACCCCAAAAATGGATTATTCGCCAAGTAATGGGGTATGAAAGCAAAGATTATCATGAAGGTCGAGAACGTTTCCATGAATTAATGGACAATAGTAAAATCAAAAATTAACCGTTTTCTGGTTCAACCCAACGACCATCAGCTTTAATTAATTCAATTAATTCCTTAACTCCCTGGTCTTCGGGAACCCGCTTAATCTCTTCCCGTCCCCGATAGAGAGAAATATAACCTGCTTGTTTGCCAACATAACCGTAGTCAGCATCGGCCATTTCTCCAGGGCCATTAACGATACAACCCATCACCGCAATATCCAAACCCGTTAAATGGTTGGTAGCTTCTCGAACCTTATGGAGAACTTCCTCCAAATTAAACAGAGTTCGACCACAAGACTCACAGGCCACGTATTCCACCATGGTCTTACGTAGTCCCAAAGCTTGAAGAATACTATAACAAACCGGAATTTCTTTTTCTGGGGCCTCGGTCAAAGAAACACGAATAGTGTCGCCAATTCCTTCAGCTAAGAGAGTTCCAATTCCTGCGGTAGATTTAATACGTCCATATTCTCCATCCCCTGCTTCTGTTACGCCTAAATGCAAAGGATAGTCCATTCCCAAATCATCCATCCTTTTGACCATTAAGCGATAGGCCGCCAACATCACAGGAACCCGAGAAGCTTTGAGAGAAATAACTAAATTACGAAAATCCAAAGACTCGCAAATACGGATAAACTCTAGGGCAGATTCTACCATCCCTTCAGGAGTATCACCGTAGGTAAATAACATCCGTTCGGCCAAGGAACCGTGGTTAACCCCAATACGCATAGCTTTACCTTGATCTCGTAAAGAGATAACCAGAGGTTTCAGGGTTTCGCTGATCTTTTCGCCAATTTCATCAAATTCAGCTTGAGTATATTCGCTGCGGGTAGGACTAGGTTTCTCAAACACGTATAACCCAGGATTAATGCGGACTTTATCCACGTGTTTAGCCACTTCTAGGGCAATTTTCAGTCCATTGTGATGAACATCAGCTACGAGGGGAACCCTTTGATAGACTTCCACTAATTTTTGGTTAATTTCCGCTAAAGCTTTGGCGTGGGCCATACTCGGAACAGTAACACGAACGATTTCGCAGCCAATTTCGTGTAAACGGCGAATAGCAGCTACAGAACCCTCGATATCTAGGGTATCTTCATTAATCATCGATTGCACCACCACGGGATAACCTCCCCCAATGGTAATGTCTCCTACTTGTACCGGACGGGTTTTACGACGATTAATAGTAGTATAGAATTCAGGACTAGAAGATGTTAAAGATTGGGGACTTTCCAGGGTTTGCATGGTCTATCTAGATAGGATAGTAGGGACTTGTTCTCAGGTCTTATTTTAATCTATGGAGGATGACTTTTTTGTCTTGTGCCTGCCTTGCTTACTCTGGTTTTTCTGACTCGGAGACTCGAAGACTCGGATACTCCTAAAACCCTACGAAATGAATTTTTCAGCCAGCCCTAATTAGACCTTAATTTAGATTATTTTGTTTAATTTCTGTTAATAATCCGTTACAGGCATCTAAAAGCAAATCAATCACCTTGTCAAAACCAGCTTGGCCTCCATAATAGGGGTCAGGAACTTCTTTTTCTGGGTGTTCTCTAGCAAATTCACACATCAATCGAACTTTATGATGGTATACACCTTTGGTATCAACGGCCAAAATATTTTGATAATTTTCGCGGTCCATTGCTAAAATCAGGTCAAATTGTTCAAAGTCAAACCAATCGAATTGTCTAGCCCTTCCCCTAAAGTCCATACCTCGCTTAGAGGCTGCATCCTTCATCCGACGATCAGGGGGAGAACCGATATGATAACTCGAAGTACCGGCCGAATCACAAATAATTTGATCGTGCAAATTTTCTTGTTCAATCAGATAATTCATAATATTCTCAGCAGCTGGAGAACGACAAATGTTACCTAAACAAACAAACAGTAATTTATATGCCATAAATGTTGACCAATATTCCTTAAAGCCCTGATTATAATCTGATTTGGACTCAGAGGCTAAAAGCATTTTCTAGATCCTCAAGCCAATTCAATGTTAAGGTTCAATCAACTAATTTTTGAGATTCAACGTCTCTCAAGGTAAAGTAAGGCATTTGTGCCTTAATCACCGTCTTGATCAACTTAAAATTTAATCACAGGAAAATTTTTAATGCTGAAATTACCTAGAAAAACCCGTTCCTATAATTCCCGTTATACCAGTTCCTACTACAAAAAACCGAACCGTTTGCCCAAAATCTCCCTTTTAGGAGTAGTTTTAACCATCCCTATCCTAATTATCCTATCAGAATTTTTAGCCCAAGCCTA
>DLXW01000349.1:35526-38413 GCA_003448685.1 Cyanothece sp. UBA12306 | reverse complement strand
AATTTTTAGCCCAAGCCTATTTAGGAATTACGGGAAAGGATCAAAATATCGACGGCAAATCTCCCTTAACTCAAGCTTATCAACTTAAATTTCTCACAGCCACCCAAAAACCGATCGAAGGTTTGACAGAAGGAGGTGATTTAGTAGTCAAGCGCAATTCTAATCTAGGTTATGAATTGGTAAGTCCCCAAGAAAATAAATTTTTACAAATTAATCAACAGGGTTTAAGGGATAATGATCCTCTGCCCTTGGCTAAACCCAAAAATGAGATTCGTATTTTCATCTTAGGCGGTTCTACAGCTTTTGGACAATTAAATCCTAATAATAATGCTACCATTGCTCATCAATTGGAAGTTCGTCTGAAACAGCGTGTTCAGCAACAAAAAAGTTCTCCTGCTACGTATCGTCCAGATGTTTTCCCCTTCTTTGTTCCTACCAGAAGACAATTGATGAAATTACCCCCGAAAATTCGTGAGGGTAACTATCGGGTGATTAATGCGGCGGTTCCTGGTTATACTTCTGGTAATCAGTTAGCCCAATTAGCCCTCAAAATTTTACCTTATCAGCCCGATTTGATTGTAGTTTTAGATGGCTACGAAGATTTAATGTTATCAAGTAGTTTTCCCCAAGCTGATATACCCCATATTGATGATTTTTTGACAGATGCTAAAGGTTATTTTCGTAATTCTCTCAATTTCTCGTTTAATCAATGGGTAGAAAATACAGCTTTAGTTAGAAGTATCAATTCTTTTAGCCCTCAATCTTCTGTTCCTTTAGATCAAACCAGTTTAGCAATTAATAGTAATAATCAATCTTTGAAATCCTATTTACCTAAGGATCAAGAAGAATTAAAAAGACGAGTTAACCGTTATCAAGAAAACCAAAAACGTTTAATTAAATTATCTGCTAGGTTAGGTGTGCCAGTTGTTTTGGCTACTCAACCAGAAATTACAGCGCGTCCCATAGACAAGCTTTCCGCTCAAGAAAAAGCCATCCGTGATCGCTTGGGTAAAGATTATCTTGAACAATTTCCCAAGGCTTATAATAATTTCGTTAAGGCAAATCAACAGTTAGCTAAAGCTTTCCCGCGCAATGTAAAAAGTATTAATTTTTATCAAGGAAATTCTGCTTTCCCTACTCCTATGTTCTCCGATGCAGTTCATCTCACAGAACAATCCAATAAGGTTCTAGCAGAAAAGCTTTATCATGCTATTACTGCTTGGGAAAAAATTCAAATTATCCCTCAACATTTTTACCTAAAAACTCCCAATAAATAAATTATTATTAGAGATTAGGCATAAAATTTTCTGTCTTCATTCCTAATCTCTAAGCTTGTTTAATTAAACCTCAAAAAGCATTTATTATGTCTTCTCAAAAACGTCAATCAAATTCGTCTAAATCTATGGCTTATCAGGAGTTTGGTTCAACCTCCAATTCAGAAGCACTACAAAAGGCAGTACCCGATTTACCTCCTGAACAACAAAATATCAGAGTACAAGCAACAAGATCGGGGCGTAAAGGCAAAACGGTGACTGTTATTAGCGGATTTCAACATACACCAGATACCTTAAATAAGTTACTTAAAAAGTTAAAAAGTCAATGTGGTAGCGGAGGAACAATAAAAGATAATACCTTGGAAATTCAAGGGGATCATCGTCAAAAATTAGTAACTCTTCTGGGTGAATTGGGTTATAAAGTTAAAATTAGTGGCGGTTAAAGAAGTCTCCAAGTCAAGGGGTTGCAGATTGCAGATTGTAGATTCTAGAATAAATAAACCCTCCACAATTGTGGAGGGGCTTCGACAAACTCACCACTGATTGCTGGGCAATGTAGCGAGAGTCCTCCGATATATATATCATCTAAATTGATCACTCAAAAGAAAAGTTTTCGCGCTTTGAGCATAGCCTATTAAAAAAGGCTTATCCCTAACGACGGCGAGATCGCTGTCTTCTGCGAGTTGCTTCTTTACGCTTCCGTTTCTCTTGCGGCGTTTCAAAGAATTGATGTTTTTTATAATCTGTGTAGATTCCAGCTTTGGCAACTTGCCGCTTAAATCGGCGCAAAGCAGATTCAATAGGTTCGTTTTGACCGACAAGAACTTGGGTCATTGATTGACTTTTACACCTCCTAATTTTCTTTCAAATCAAAAAAATGGGCCAATAATATTTAGATTATGGGCTTTCTGAATCAAAGCATATTGAGTCATTATTCCTCAACTTAACAATTATAACCTAGTTGATGAGTCCAAGTACCTTAACTAAAATTAGTGATAATAAAGATGATTTTTGGCTAAAAATCGAATACTCCTCACAGCACTTACAGGATACTGCATTCTACATCCCACGTGCTTTAGTAGTGGGAGTTTAATAATTGATAACCTTAATTGATTTAATTCGCCAATCATCCCCCTGACGACTCAACTCATACCGAACTTGTAATTGATCATCATAGGAACGACTTTGATTAAGTTTTCCTTGCTCATAAAATTTAGCTATTTCCCTAACATTAGCATCAACAATAGCCTGTCGAGGATTATTATTAGTTGTTTTTAGATCTTTTATAGTAAATGTGTGTTTATATTGCCAATGATTTTGATTTTTCTTTAATTTTTGCGCCCTATCACCCCAAAGAGATAATAAAGAATCAGCCAAAATTTTGTTTAATGATTCAACTTGATGTTTTGAACCAAAAGCCTCAGATTTGCTCGTCAGCCAAAGTTCAAGTACCTGTTGCGCTCCTTCGGTGGTCAAAAGACCCTCTTGAGTCATCATCTGGGGTTTAGCTACAGGAATTTCAATCGGAGGCTGAGTTAGCCCAAGAACAAGTTGCTCTTCCTCTAAAGCAGCTAAGGGAGACATACTATATTGAATCCACTTAACCGATAATG
>DLXW01000349.1:14037-35284 GCA_003448685.1 Cyanothece sp. UBA12306 | reverse complement strand
TCCCTAAAGCTCCCAAAACAGTTGCCCAAACTAACCAAGAGCGAGGTTTAAAAGTTCTTCTACTTTGCTTAGTGCGCTTGGGCAAACGGCGAGTAGTCTTTTCGGGGTGGGTTACCTCTGAAGGTATAACCTTGCTGTGGGGAACAGATCTCGGTTTTTGAGGTTGACGATAGGTAGTTGTGACGGGCAATCTATTATCTTGTTCTCTAACTGCTTTTGAAGTCTTTGGTCTACGAGAACGCCTGCTATGAGGAGCCATCGGGACAGGAACTGGGGTTGCAAAAGTAGCTACTGCACCTCCACCTCCACCAGCTACTAATTGTGTCCTAGTATGATGGGGGCGGGTTGAGGGGACTCTTCGGTTAGTGACGCTTCCTTGCTGTTTAACACTACGATTACGTCGAGAAAATGCTGTGTTCATAGTCACTCCTCTTTGCTGTTGATGATCAAGACTTATCTCTTGGGAGTCAATAGATAATTGTTCTAAGAAAGTTTGAACTTCGTGATCTGAAAAATACTCGGTTAAAGAAACCGAATGCTCACTTAAATCACGAAAATGAGAAAAAACTTCTGTTTTTATCCACTGTTCCCCATACCAACATAAACCAGGTAAGAGATCGGGGGCACCTTTAGATTGTTCTCGAATAAAGCTTAAGGCTTCAGCCTCTTGACACTGCTCAAGAAATTCACTAGCTGTTTGGGTCTGTCCTAATAATAAAGCACAAATAGCTTGTTCTAAAGCAACATTCTGGCGTTTGGCTAAGCCTGTGAGGATCATTTGCCCTTCAATTATCAAAGCTGGTTGCCTGTTGGCAAAACCACGAGCAATTAAAGCATAAACTGCCAGATAAGCAGCGACAGCAGAAGGACGGGAAGCCTCGGCCATAAAAATCTCTTGCTGTTCTTCGCAAGTTAAATAACCCCGCAGTTGTTGAATAAACCGCAAAAAATCATCGATATCTAATCCAGAATGATCATTCCCTTGACCATCAATCCCCTGCCTTTCTTGTAACATTGCTTTAAGCAATTGCTTACCTTGTTGACGCTGGTCTGTATTAGCAGAAGGTTGAGCTAATAATTCAAGGATACGATAAGGCCGCAGTTTATTAAGCTCATTACGAATTTCTGTTTGTAAGGTGGGAAATAGAGAATTTTGCTGTAGCAAATCTAATCCCTTGACCCCCAAAATAGCCGCTTGTTCATATTCTTCGAGTTGCCACTTTTCTCTACTTAATTCTAAGGCGGCTAAAGCGACACTAAGTATAATATCAGTTCGAGTTTGGGGAAGAAAGTCTGCTGAATTTTGACCTACAGCAGTTGGGGAAAACTTGTGGAGATTAGACTCCCCTAACTTGAGCACTAATTCATATTCCCCCAAATCTTGCAGAATAATTAAAGCTCCTACTAATTGTTCAGGAGGTATGTCTAGAGTTGAGGTTCTAACGGCGACGAAACTTTCTGCGGATTCATCCGTCGGCTGAGAAGAAGATTCTTCGGCTAATGTTGATTCCGACGGCAGAATTTCCCCCAAAAATAACTCCTCATAGGCGGCTCTTGTTTCGGGATCTGATAAAACTTCATAAGCCTTGTCTAGCAATTGCTTGCGGGAAGCGATCGCCCCCTCGCTATACTCTCGACGAGGCAATTGAAGACTACGATCATGATGAGCCTGATTAAGTTGCTCATCTGTTACCTGGGGGAAAATTCCCAAAATTCTGTAGTAGTCAAGGGGAATGCGCACGGTTGATTTCCTCAGAGCCGAGTCACTACAATGCACCGATTTTTATATTGAATATATTAAGATACTCATATAGTTTAGACCATTAGGTCAAATATCAGCACGTGCCAGAACTCTTTTAATTTAGTTTACTATAAACTGGCTTGAACAAATTGTCAGGTATCCATTTGAGATTCTTGGCGTTAACTAAGGGTTTAATTAGCGATTATTTGCTCTATATATTCCTATTTTCTAATTTTATCAAACTTTACAATTTAAGATTATGTTGGGATGGATTAGATTAATTAGATCTCCCAAATTGTTAATGATTACAAAAACTTATGTTTGGGAACAAAATTGATGGGAAAATCTTCTGGTTTATGGTATCACTAGATACATTAAATAAACTAATACGATAGGCGATAATTTTTTTATTATTCCGAAACAAAAAATTTATTCCAATCATTTTCAATTATGGTTAATTTCTAATTAACTTAACTAGTCGATAATATTGTTCATTATTAAGAGTTGGAAAAATCTTAAGATCTTCCCAACTATATCTTTGATTTTTTAGAGCATCTCTATCACGGTAATAATGCAAAATATAAAGACAATTATTATGCAATTGTTGCTCAATTCTAGTTAAATTTCCTGCATTATAAGGTTCAAAGTCGATAATTTTCCAACGTCCCATATCTAATTTATCAGTAACAACATCAACCCTAAATTGATGATACTCTGAGGGTGACATTTGGGTATAAAATGGAACGAGTATATAAGCATACTTACTTTCGATATTATCACTAATTACAATACAGTCATAATTACTTGCTTTTGCTTCAAGAATAACATCTTTAAATGTTGGAAGCCAGGCATCTGATTTTAGTTTAGGATATGAGAAAAAGTAACGGTTACTGAAAATAGTCAAACTAGCAACAATAATTAATATTATTATGCCTTTGATAACTAATTGATTTTTTTGCTTTTCTTTAAAAAAATCAATTAATCCCGCAACCCCATAAGCAGATATCATAGCAAAAATAGGTGTACCTATTAAAGTTCTAACTGCACTACCTGGACTAACTAAAGCTGCTGGAATAGGATAAAGAAGTAGCCAGAGAAAAAGTATTTTTTTGTGGGGAATTTTATGCTTGATTAATCCTATTAAACCTACGAGCAGAGTTACTACTTCAAAAGTATATAGTTCACCCATTTTCTCAATAGTATGTCTAGGATTAGGATCTCCTTGAAAAAATAAAAACTTAGGACTAAAATAAGATAAATAATTACCAGTTATATTAGGAAAGTTTGACCAAAGTTTAACCTCATTAGCTCTAGCCATTCCTTCTGGTGAAAGTTGGTAAATAAGTTGGGGAATAAATAAAATCAAAAAAATCAATAGGGATAAAATAGTTATTTTTTTGTATTGTTTTAAATAACTGATGTGAATAAATATTAAACCTATCATAAATAAAGGAATAAAGACTCTGGCAGAGAAAAAAGTGTAAATACTTACTGCAAATATTCCAGATGATAGAAGCAAAAATTTGGGGTTTTTAAAAATTTGCAAAAAAACAAATAAAGCTAAACAAAATAGTAAAGGAAATAAAATAGCTCTAAAAGTGATTCTACTAAAATGAATATGCCAAGGAGAAATAGCTAAAAATAAAGCAGATAATAAAGCAACTCTTTGATCAAAAATTTCTTTAGCTAGATAATATAAAATTATAATTGTTAAAGTTCCAATAATAGCAGAAGTAATTCTAGCTCCAAATATATTTAGTCCGAAAATTTTAATAAAAGGAATCATTAAATACATATATAAGCCTTCACGATAATCGTTGGCTGACTTAAAATACCAGGGTAAAAATTCCCCATATTGATCCCGTAAGGTGTGAAGTATAGAGTAAGCATCATAAGCATTAGAAGCTTCATCAGGAAAAAATCCATTGGGAATAGATCCCAGAAACATCACTCTCAATATAAATGCTAAGAAGACGATTGCTAAGATATAAAAAATATTAATATTTTTAATCTGGAAATTTTTAAGCATCTAAATAAGTACCTGGACAAAAATAAACGTTACTGTGAAGTGAGAGGGGAGCACCGGAGCACAGAGAAGGGTTACAATACTGCGTAGGTTAAGCCAAAAACTCTCGTTAAAACATTTCTTAAGACAGTTGACTTTATTTATGTCCGACTACTTACTAAACCCAGTTTTGAAAACACACTTACAATAACTGTTTGTATTCAATAGTAATGGTTGAAAAATCCTGATGTGATTTAATGTTTTTATTTTTTAATTAGGGATATAACAAATATTATAGTATTATACCCCCAGATTAATCTTAAATTAAAAACAGTAAGTTGATAATTTAAACTGTATTTTTAAGAACAATCCAATTTTGAAAACTAAATTTGGGAGGAGGAGGCATTAATTCTAAAACTTCCATATATCTTCCCCAATATTTTTTGATAACATCTTCTCGATAAAAAGTTTGGCTAATAAATCCATCTCCATAGAAAAAGAAGTCTGAGTCTAATTCAGGTTTATCAAGCATAGTACTAGGATAGCTAGATTTAACCCAATCTAAATCTTTATTTTCATGATAAAATTTCCATGCAGTCTCACATTGAACTGTTTGAATGCAAATTCCTCCAGGTTTTAATACCCTTTTAAATTCTGCTAACCAAAGATCCCAGAGATACTTGGTATGGGTAAAAACGGAAATACCATAAATAACATCCAAAGATGAATCTTCAAAAGGAAGATGAGGAAATGTACAACCACACATTATCTTAAATTCTGGTGGAAAATTTCTGCGCATCCATTCCACTAAAAATGCTTGAATATCAGTCCCGTATAAATTCCAATTATTTTCTTTCAATTGAGGATAAAAGTGACGCAAAACTCGACCAGATGAACAGCCAAAGTCTAGAATAGACATATTGTCATGAATACCATAATGTTTTTCGATAATAGAATAAATATTATCTCGATCATATTTACCCCATTCTATGTAATTTTGATCATCATCTGGTGAATAACCAGGTCGGCATCTCGGTGGTGGTACTGGTATTTCTTCTCCTTCCATCATAATCGACGGCTCATATTCAGGAGTGTAAGTTTCTGTTGAATAATCAATAGGAGAATGATAAAAATATTTTGGCATAGTTAAATCATGTTTAATTTGCGCTAGTTCTTTTTCAAGAGCTAAGGCTAACTTATTGTCAATTGATTCCAAAATAAGGTCTTGCATTCCTGTAATTTGAAACAGATTTTTAAAGATTTTTTTGATCATTTTTTCCATCTTTTCCAGTAAAAATAGAATTCTCAATTGTATTATAACATTATTAAAAGACCTAATACAAGTATAGGTGACTATAAAAATCAATTAGACTTTACTAATTTAATTAATTAAATTGAGATATTTTTTCTTAATCTTATTCAATAATTCTTCTTCCCTTACATTGTTCTTGCACAAATTCTTCACCAAGATTAAATTCAGCTTTTACTGAATAATTGCGGGGAGGATGGAAATAGGAATTATACAAAAATGTATTGGGAACTTTATGAACTAAGCATACTTTTTCCCCGTCTTTTATATTACGCAATATATTTTGGTCAATAATGTCCGTTCTTTTAAGCTGAGATTCAAAGGAAGCGAATTCAGGTATGGTAAAAAAGTACCTAGTTTGAGCCATAAATACTAACATAAAACCAGTTGCAATAAGTGCAAAGTTCTTCGGATTTATCCATTGTTTGTTTTTTGATGATTTATCTACTAAGCTGCATACTAGATAACAATTTAATGATACTAAAACTATCATCCAGTACATGTAATATCTTAACTCATACGACTGAGGAAGTATAGAAGTAATTGGGGTCATTATTACCAATAATAAAGCAGCTATTTTTGATTCACAATCACGATTAGTGCAAACAATATATAAAAATAAAATCAAATTAAAGATAACATATCCACCAAAATATCCACCTATACCAAACCTCTCTTGATCCCAAGAAATAAAGTCCATAGCTAAAGTCCATTTCCAGGGTCTTCTATCATCAAAAGCATCAATTTCTAAAATAGATTTTCCCCAACGCAAAGGAGGGGGAAGATTTCTTAAGTTTTGATGCATAAAGTTGGGTTTAGTTTCATTATGATTTAGAACTTTTCCTGCTATCTCAATTTTGACAGGATAAAATGGATTTTGGTATACTAATGTATTTTTAATTGGAGTTGCAAAAATAATAGTGCTAGCTAAAAAGCATAATAATAAAGTTTTAGATAATGCTCTTAAATCTTTTTTGCCATTTCCATTAATTTTCCAATATTTATTAATAACTTGGGGAAATAAAAAACACAGAACAAGAAAAACGATAGGGATAAGCTGAAATTTACTGTTAGCTGCTATAGCACCAGATAATACAATTTTTAAAAAAGTTTTATGATTAAATTGAACTCTGTTAGCATATAGTAGATAGGTTGTTAAAATCAGAATGGATACGCCAACATTACTGGGTAAATCAATATAACTTCTAGCAGCGTGCATGTGAACCATAGGCACCGCTAACAAAGCAATTGTTGATAAATAGAAAGGAATTTTTAAATAAGAGGTTAAATAAGAAATGAATACTATTAAACTAAAATAACAAACTAAGTTAGTTGCTTCTGGTCTGTTTAAAATTTTCCAAAAAAATCCTTGTAAAAAGTTTGTTAGAAGGGGAAAACCTAATAAACGGTTTTCGATATTATCTTCAAAAGTATATTGTTCTGGACTAATAATACCCCATATTCTGGCGGCAAAAGGGACATGATACATGAAAGCATCACCACCATAGTTAGCATCAAAGAAAGCAATTAAGAATATAGAAACAAGAATTGCTACTGAGAATATAGTTAAAATGTTTTTTATTTTTAAAAATTTCAAAAATGGTTTAAGAGGAATAAATTTTCTCAATAAATGAAGACTAATTAATCCTAATCCCATTATTGCTAAAATATATCGAATTGGCCTTAACAGACTAGCATCAATATAGTTTAGGTATCCGAAGATCCCTAAAATTAATGTTAGGGCAATTAAATTGATTCCCCAAAACAGATGTAAATTACTTTTCAACTTAAACAACCATTGTACATTTTTTAGAATAGGATTATTTGTATAAGATAAAAAACTTATCAATAATAAAAAAGATCCTAAAACTAAACTAATCAATGGAACTAACATACATTTGCCTCAGATTTAAAATTTATTAAACTTATTCACTTTTTTCGACTTCTGTAAACCAAAGAAAAGCGTGTTGTTCATGGCGATTGTCATTAAAAATAGTATAAGTTGGTTGCAAACCTAAACTTCTTTCTCGATTCCAAGAAGTAAGATGTTCTTGTTGAATTTTCTGGGCAAGCTTCCGAGTTTCTAAAACACGACTCAAAGGAGAAAAACGAGATAGTTTAGGCATCCAATCCAATTGCCGATAGGCATTAAGAAGTATTTCTATACCCTTAAAATATTTGAGTGCTGGGGATTCTGGAGCAATTTCTTTTAAATATAAACTTAGGTTATAGGCATACTCTAAATCTGTACTCGTATGACGGCAGTAAGATTTACGATAACATAAAGACAAATAAATTAATTGTTCTAGTTCCTCAACCTTTCTATTGGCAAAAGCATAACGCACTCCGGCTAAAGTTCGATGAAGATACCAAGCTCGCATATCTTCTATTTCTGCTTGGGGACTTTGGGTAGTTCTTTCATCAGGATAGTTCCAAAAAACTCCTAGTGTGCGGTCAACTACTTTGCTCTTAATAAAGGGTAAAACTCTACTTTTAAATTCTGTATCTCCTGCTCCTCGAAAAGTTCCATCATAGTAACCAAAACGTTCATGAATTGAACGACGATATAAGGCTCCTACCCAGGATAAATAACAGGTTTCTAAATAGATAAGATCCTGTTTATAAGGAGTTCGATGATAGGGCATAATATCATTAACCCAACTGCCCTGTTGATCAACATTTGTGACTAAACTATGACCAATTACCCAGTCAAGGGTAGAATCTTGATCTAACTCTTGGGCTAATACTTCTAAACAGTCTGGAAGGATGGTTTCATCAACTCCCAGAAAACAAAGGTAAGGCGCGCGAGATAAAGAAATTCCTCTATTCCATGCCGTTTGAATGGTTTCTCTCCCGTGGGAACGGACATAGAGCATAGAAAGTCCGAGATCTGGGGCTAATTGTTGAAAAACCTGGTATTCATCTCCTGGAGAACCACTATCCACCAGGATAATTTCTGCATCTCCTGATTGCATCAAGGTTTGACTTTGTAAAGTTTTAAGGAAAAGTGGCAGTTTTTCAGCAGCATTATATAAAGAAACAATCATGCTGACGCGATATTCGGACTTTTCTCGACGATCATCAATAATTTCATATTTCCAAGTCTGATTGTGAAGATTATTGTTAAAAGATTCTTCTATTAAGGCTAAACACTGGGATTCTCGCTCAGCTGATTTACCATACATAGCCTGTATAACTTGCGATTCACGGCTAAATCCCTTTTGTTCTAGGGTTCGTTTGACAAAGGTTAAATCTCCAAAGCGATCGCCATCTAAAAGACGCATTGCTCGTAACTTATAGGTAGCTGAGACTAATTCATTGCCGCGTAATTCTTCAATTCTGGCAATTTCACGCCATAATCTTACCCGATCAATTCGATAACTACTGCCAACTTTCCAGCATTCTTTCACTTTATTGCCTAAATCTTTTTGGTTTAGTTCTGAAGCAATAAATGTTTTTTTATAGCGTTCTACTAATTTTGGTGATTTAATAATTTGAGCATTACTAGCTTCTTTTAATGGTTCTTTAAGTTTTGCTTTAGCTTTTCCCAGGGTTTGTTTAATTTGCTTATAAACTGGTTTAATAGTTGATTTAATTTGGGATTTAGTAACTTTAATTCCTGGTAAATCATTAATTCGGAAACCTAATTGTGTTGAATCCCAATATGCTAGTAGTTGAGCATACCATTGTTCTAATTGATCTCTAGTTTCTGAGTCGAATTTTGAGGTAACCTCATAAATTGTACTCAATTCTGGTTCGCTGACTTCTAAGTTAGCTGATGAGAGAATATCTACTAAATTATCTCTATAATCCTTATAGTTTGCTAGTATTTCACTAATTTCAGGAATAGAAGCGTAAGCATTATTAACATCAATGGTAACAAAGGGAACTTGAGGAAATGTATCTTTGAGGAATCGACAGACACCAGCTCCGCTACCAATAGCAGTTGGGCATCCTGAAAACAGTGATTCTAATCCTAAGAGGTTTAATGTATCGTATCTTGAGGGAAGAACAGTAATTGATTTACTACCAAATAATTCGGCTAATTCTGACCTTTTCATTGGGGGTAATATGGCCAGATCGTTGTGTCGATTTTCTAACATTTTCTCTAAATAATCTTGAGAAGATATAGATTGATTGTAATTAAAACTATGGGGGCCAATGATGCTAGCTTTGTTATAACGAAAGCAAGGTAACCACCAGACTAAATCAATAAAAATATCAGGTCCTTTACGCTTTTCAGTTCTTCCAATGAAATTGAGGCTAGGAGGAGATTCTGAAGGTAAAGCTTGTGTTGGTTTAGGCAGATCAATGAAATGTAAAGGATGGTAATAATGAGAGTCGAGATTGCTAAATTCTTGCCATTCCTCTAAGTAGCTTTTGCTAATTCCATAGCGAATATCTACAGCTTTATATTGCATTTTTTCCTGTAGATCAAGAGGAATATTGTCTTGACCAAAATCAAACCAATCTAATCTGAGGGTTTTAGATATTTTTCCGTGCATTGATAAAGCAATTTTATCAAAACTTACCTGACACGAATTAAGGGCTGGTCGTAAAAACATTCCCCATTGTTCATAATCAGGAACATCTATCAGATCAAATTGCTGATTTTCAACAGATGCTGCAATATTAGCAGCCATAACAAAGGCTCGTTCTACCCATTTTGGAGGTGTGACTTCAAAAAAGTTTTTGAAGTCAGTCAAAAGCATTTTTTCTACATAGGGAATAGCCTTAGCATTATTAGGACGGTTGGTATCTAAAGGTTCTTTTTGAGCAATATAATAAAAATCTATATGAGGATTTTTTTTGATAATACTGCGGTAAAAAGTTTGGCCACCTCCCACCTTTTTAAACAAGTCGAAATCAGCAATAAGAACTTTCATGGTGTATTATATAACAGTTTTTTGAGAGTTTAAATTTAATTGTTTAACTAATAAATGATAGGTTGATTCCAACTTGAAATAAAATTTGCGCCATATATATTATTTTAGTAGCATTCGTCAGATCTTAGATATAATAGCCAGGTAAGTCAACTTGTAAATAGTAAATAATCTTAATACTTAACCTTGCTTTAGTTTAAAATAACTAATGACTACTATTAAATTTATAATCAGCAAAGGCTATAAATTCAGATACATCATGCTTTCCCTAGTCCGACCCATTCGTTCGGAATTAAGTTCCCCTGAGCTAGAGTTTTTTAAAACTCTATAAGTTCTTTGTATAAACTATATAAGTGACGATAATCATAATCTTGAGCAAGTTGTGTTGCATTTTCGCCGATTATTCTCGCTTTTTCTGGAGTAGTAATGATCTTGGCAATTTGCTTAGGATAATCGGTTAATTGATCACAGATAATAGCATCCTGTTCTGATTTAACAGGATAACCACGAAAAGCGATATTTGTTCCTATAATAACCTTTCCATATGCCATCGCTTCCATAATTTTTAAAGAAGTTCCTGTTCCCTTTAGAAGGGGTGAGATGATTAGCGATGCTTGTTGATAAAGAAATGATAGCAGTTGATTATCCACTTTTCCTAAAGAGAAAAAATTGTTTTGATACTCTTTTGGGCAACAACTACCAACTACAATGAAATTACAGTAAAGATCAGGGTATTCTCTCAAAAAATCTTGAGCTATTTGACGTATTTTCTGAACTGCTTCTAGATTAGGTGGGTGTTGACTACCTACAAATAGACAAAAAGGTTGATCAGTTAAATTAAGTAAGGATTTCGGGTATTTTTTCGATATTTCTTTTCCATTATTGATAAATTTATCAAAATCTAAATCTACGGGATTAGGAATTACTTGGGGGTTTAATCCATATTGGGTTAGGAAATCCCGATCTTTTAAGGAAACACAAATCAGATGATCAGCTTGTTTTAGCCCCTCAATTTCTTCAGCTAGAGCAATTTTTCCAGATATAGTTGAAAGATCTAATTGTTCGCAAAGAATATCATGAGCAGTAATAATTAATTTAGTTTGGTATTGGCGACAAATATCGGCAACCGTCAATGCCCAAAAAGGGTATTCTAAAATAATTACATCGGCCCATTCAGCTAATTTTTCAATTTCCTCAATAAAATCTTTGTCGAAACGATACTGATAATAAATCCAGGGTAACCAATGATTTAATTCATCGATAGTTTGTGATAAATTGTTTTGATTATTTAAGGTTAATTTTAAAGTATTAGACCAAGATTTGTAAGCATCAGCATAGATATTTTTAACCAAGTAATATTCTGCATGAGATTGCTGATAATACGTGTAATGAATATTATCTTGTCTGAAATCTTGTGCTGTTCCTGTAGTAAAGACCCAAATATTATAGGATTGTAACTTGAGATAATCGATCAATAATCCAACTCGTTTACTTGCTCCACTTTTACGCTCTAAAATATCTCCCCAAGGATATAAAATGGCAATTTTTTTCTGCCCTTGTTTCCAGATTGAAGCTTTTTCTTCAAGTAAAGAGACAAATATTTCATCCATTAGGCTAAAATACTTTTGATGTGATAGTTTATTTAGTTCTCTTTTTTGCTCGAAAGGTAATATATAAGCTTGAGGATTATGAACTTTTTCTCTAATTTTCTCTAACTCATAATCATGATGAACTAATAAAGCATTACATTGGTTAAGTAATTGGCATTCTAGTTGATATTCAAGAGGACTAATATCTCGATGGTTATTGAGGGCATACTGATAGGATAAAATTTCAGTAAACTCACAAATAATAGGTAATTGATTCAAAGAAAATTTATCAATAATACTCCAACTAGCAATTGAGTTAATAAAAATTAGATCAAACTGGCTGGTTTCTAATAATTGCCTAAAATATGGAGGAATATCTAAATTATATCTTTCTACTAGATCCCGTTCTAAACTACTTTGATTATGATAAACATCTTGAATATATTGTTCAGGGTTAATTTGGTGAGGTATTGAGTTGGTAATACTATAGTTAACAATGCAAGTTTGAGTGAGGGAAATATCTTGATTTATTTCGGTAATTACCTGATTTAATTGGGCAGTAAAATTATCAAAATTTTCTTTTTTTGAATTTAGATTACTAGGAAAGAACAACCCATAAATTTCATAGCCACAATCAGATAAATATTGAATATGCTTTACCATCAGTTTTTGCTGAAAATTCTGCTCTAATAAACAATCACCTTCAACTATTAAAAGAATTTTTGTAACTGAATAATTAATTATTGTTGAGGACGGCAAATTAGCGTCTATATTTTGAGCATCTAACTTTATATCTTTAGGGTAAATATTGGGTTTTTTAAGCAAAAATTTGACTAAAGAATCTGGTGAATTCTTTTCTTTCCACGGACAAGAAAATTGCTGCGCTGCCTCGGTAAAGCTTGCTAAATTTTCGATAATTTTAATAATACTTTTAGGAATTTCATTAACTTCTCCATAACTAACTGCTCGTGATGAATCAACTTGTTTTGCTAACCAACTATTAGCGGGAACAACGACAGGTTTTCCTGCTGCTAATGCTTCTGTTAATACTCCTGAAGTACGAATACGATAACTATTAGCATCATAAGGCAAAATAAGTAGATCTGCTTCTACTAACAATTGATAGTAATCATCAGGAGACATTGCTTCTTTGATTAAAGAAACTTTATCACTAGGATATGTTTCTAGTTTAAGCCTTGCTATGGGAATATCTCCTATACCTCCATCAATGTTAAAGTTAGATTGTATCGTAAATTTTATTTTTTCTGGTTTAACATAATCTGTCCATAAAGCATCAATAACCGATGGTAAATGTTGATAACCTTTTTCTGGTCTTGCATCTCCCAAATAAACTATATTAATCGGTTTAGATGAAGTTGTATTTCTGGTAAATTGTTTTAGCTTTTCTTGACGAAAGGGAATAGGTATTTGACCAAAAATAATAGGACTAAGGGTGTTATGTCGTTGCACAAGGTCTTCTGTATCTGTATAAAATTTTATCCTTTCTGGCCACAGTTGAGATTCATAAAACTGCTCGAGAATCCTTTTTAATCCTATTCCCTTAGCATTAATAACTAAGGAATCTTCAATATCTCGACGTAACATAATATGAAATTTAGATTTTACTGAGAAACTGTCTGATGTCAACAGATGATAAAGTTCCTCAACTTGTTCAATTCCAATAGTATGAATAAAAACCTGATCTTCTGGGGTGGCTTTAATATTTTTGAGAACCTCTTCTAGAGTTGCTCGAAAGCTGGTAGTTTTAGGAGTTAAAAGCTTTAATAACTTCTGATTAATTTTGTTAATAACTAGATTTAAAATAAACCTAAATAACCCCCAAATAATTTTAATAATTCCCCAAACTGTATTAGATAAAGGAATAGACCGTAAAAGTTCAATATCTTTGTTAATCCAACTCCAAAGTCTTAATGTACTTCCTTGAACTTTTTCTAAAAAAAGACGTAGTTTAGGTTGGGTTAAATTCCAATAAGCTAATTTTAATTGTATAGTTTCTTGTGTTTTTTTGTATAATTTTCTTACGGGCTGGCCATTTAAAAATTCAACAAATTTTTGTAAATAAGATCTCCAACTTTGGGACTGGTAAAGATTAACAGGATTATTAAACCAATCAACTTCAAAAGATGGAATAATCTTAATATTAGGATGAGAGAGTTCTTTAGGAAAGGTACGATTAGCAATAATAATCGGTTGATAACCCTGCCTCGCTGCTGCTTCAGCGACAGATACACTACATTCATAGTGATGCCCTTGGAGATTGCATAAAGAATGGTCTACAATTATAAATTTATTCACAACTTCACCATTTGTATCAATAAAGTATGGATTTATGTTAAGCAAATTCACAAGATTATATCATATTCAGTAAGGAGACTGGCGAAGCGTACACAGACAGGTGACAAACCGCTATACTTTTACTAACCTATGTACAGTCATTTTTAGAGCAACTTAAAAGCAGGTAATTGGATGAAGTCAACTATTTTTAGAGCAAAAATATTATACAGATGTTTGTTATTTTTAATTTTTTCTACCACTATTTGGATAGCTCATTTTCTAAACTCATCCAGCTTTGGTTTATATGAAGACGATTACTACAGGATCTCTGAAGTCTTTGATATGAACTGGCTTGAACTAGTAAATTGCATTTTACAACGGAGTAATAGTCAAGGTCGCCCATTGCATGACGGCTTTCAGTATCTTTTATCGTTCCTGGGATTCAAAATTGCAGGTCTGCAAGGTATATATTTTTTGGCTTTTACTGTTGTGATAGCTAATTGTTTCCTATTCTATTTTATCTTAAGACAGTTGTCTAGCAGTTTTATATTTGCAGTATCTGGCACCTTTGCTTTTGCTCTTTTCCCTGCTGATACAACCAAAATACTTCTAACTCATTCATTTGGGATTCAAACATCTATAACTTTTCTATTAATCGCAATTTTTTTATATCTAATTGACAAAAAATATATTTCATATATTTTTATTTTTCTTACCTTGCTCACTTATGAAACATTATTTCCAGTATTTTTAGCAGTTCCTCTTCTCAAGTCAAAATGGGATTCCAAACTGATCAAGGAGTTGCTCATAAACGCTGCAATCATGGCAGGATTAGTTACTTCTATAATTATTGCTAGAAAACTTAGCATAGGCGGATTAGGAGTTATTAAAGAGCCAAATTACTTATCAATTATTCTCTGGTCATTAAAGAATCAATTATTTGGTCCTATTTTTGCTATGTTGATGTTTTTATATCGTCCATGGCAGGTTATACTTTTTTTGAAAAATGAGTTAAATTTGATACTTTTCATTAGTTGGTTATTACTTGCCTATTTGTTTCTAATAACTTGTTACAAAGACAGTTTTGAACAAAATAGAAACAATAAGTTATCAACTGATTATCTACATCTGGTAAAAAACAAAAAGAAATTAATAAATCATTTTAGTAAACTAATAATAACTGGTTATATATTCTTAGTATTGTCTTATGCTCTTACTTTAACCGAGTCTTTTACAAGTGTTAGCGGTCGAGCTTCGCGAGTTCATTCGTCAGCAATATTTGGAGCATCCATAATAATTGCTTCTATCTGCGCTCTTCTAGTTTTTATGATAAATAGTTATCGAAAAAGAAGTTTAACAGCTATCAGTCTAGCTTTCTTTTTTACACTATTAATCGGTTTTGGAATAATAGTTCAGAAAGATTATCAAAGAAGTTGGCATGAACAACAAATTTTTTGGACTGATGTAATACATTTTGCTCCAGATCTGCAAGATGGGACTGTTGTGCTTGTCGATGGATCTTTACCTCATAATAATGAACAAATATTCTCTTTTAGTTGGTCTATGCCATACCTACTAGAGCGTATTTATAGTTTTCCCAAGCATTGGAAAATGATGCCTAGACTTTACTTATTAAAATACGAATGGGAAACAAAAATTATATCGAATGGAAAATTTTTACTAAATAATGAAAATGGTGCTTTGAATTCTTATTTTCCATGGGAACAAGCAAGACTAGTTGAAAGCTCTGATATTATCTTATTAAATTCTCGCGATGGACGTATAATTCAGAGAAAAAATATGATTATTATAAATGAGAAGAAGTATAGTTTCAAAAAGGATAATTCACAAGACTATCTTACGCCGAAATATAACCAAGGCAGCCTTTATAAATACATAATAAAACCAGCTTTAAAAAATCCTGTGAGGAAGCGATGACTTGCCGGCGATTCAATTGGGGGGAGTCCTAAAGTGTTGAGATTTGGTTGGTTAGTGAATGTATTTTGTCGGATAAGGGACTTCCAAATAAAAAATAGCCCAATTACAGTGGAGTTCTTGTAGGGTGGGCAAATTCTAATAATTCGACATTTTTATCCTAAAATTAGATCTATTTGCCCACCCTACCCTTAGAATTTGGATAATTTATTTTTTCTAGTTCCCTATCGTTTCCTAACCCATAAGCTACTCAATCCTAAAATCCCTAAACCCCAAATTCCAGTAGATTCTGGCACTTGAGTGGCAATTAAACGCTGTCCCAGTTCCTCACCTGCATTAGGATCATCTAGAACTTCAGCCCTTGTGCGAGTAAAAAAGGCAACATCTAAGTGTGGTCTGGCCCCTCTTGTAAACCCTTCAGGTAAGTTAGGAAACTCCGAAGCCCAGTCCGTTAAGTGTACATGAGGACTCGGATCATTATCATTGGGGAATAAGTCCGCCACAGGATCGGGTTTGGAAAAGAAATTAACTCCTTGGGTTCTCATCCCACCAATACTAATGCCATTCGGTTCATTCCACTCTCCTGTTTGCAAAATTTGCTTAGTATTGGTATCGAAATTGAAGTTAAAATCAGAAGAAGTTAGATGATTATCAAAAAATTCCTTGAAAATATTACCATTGGGATCAATAAAAGCAATATCAAAGGAGGTTAAATCTTCTTGGCGAACAATTCCATCACCATTAACTTGATTTTCATTATAGCTAAAACTTCCTTTTAATTGATAGCCTAAAGTTTGCCCAGTCCAATGTAAGTTAAAGGTAATTGCTTCTGCTGAATTAGCAGTTACTAGACCTAAATTTAAAAAAGTTACTGTCAACAAACCAATACTTTTTTGAGTCATTTTTAACTTATCTCCAAAAGCCCTATTCTATTTTGACTCTAAATTTATAACAAAATTATTTCAGGGGTTCAACAGACAATTTGTCAAACTTATAAAGCTATAGCACTACGCTTTGGGGAAATTAGCATTTATATTATCAATTTGGCCGAGTCTCAGTATTAATAATAATATCAGGTGCAGTGGGAATTGAATTGGGTTTGCTAGGAGACTGATTAGATTTTGGAATACCCGAAGGATTAACTTGAATCTTACTTGATGATGGCTGAGTCTCAGTATTAATAATAATATCGGGTGCAGTAGGAATAGAGTTAGATTTTTGATTAGAAGGATTGGTTTTAGTTTTGTCTTCTGTAGGAGCAGAATCAGGTTTTTTATTGCCTTCTATAGGCGCAGAATTAGAATTTGGCGGAGGTTCAACAGGAATAGGCGTAACCTTGGTTGGTTCTGCAATAGAATCAGTTTCTGATTCCTTGTTAGGAGAGACTTCCGACTCTGGGGTTGGAGAAATTGGAGGTTTTGGTTTTGAACGATGTTGAATAGGACGACGAGGACGACGTACCGGTTTTTCTGTCTCAGGTTCAGGGGAAGTCAAACCAGGAAAAGTCTTAGGTTCAGGAGATTCTATAACTTCCTCGGGAGATGGAGACTGTAGAGGACGCGATCGCTGTTTGACCGCCATCATAAAACCTAAGGTTAACGCTCCAAAAATCGCACTAGCAACGAGAAACGAACCCAAAGACAAAAGGAACCAGGGGGTTTCAGTTTCTTCGTCTGAGGAGCTTTTAGAGGTCTTTTGAGGGGTTTTTAGAAAAGAATCGTTAGAAAGAATGACCAAAGTAGGCGCAGTCGTACTTGGCGGTGCAGTTTCTAAAGCAGCTAACATCTTTTTCGCCGTCGGAAAACGCTCTTTGGGATGAAAATACACAGTGCGATCGATAATGTTAGCTAGATGAGAATGAAGATGAGGGATTTCTTTACGCCAGAGAATTTCCCCCGTTTGTAGATCAGTTTCTAGATATTGGGGGGTTTTTCCTGTAAGTAAAAAAACAGCGGTTAATCCTAAGCTGTAGATATCGCTCGAATAGACGGGACGACCAGCCGCTTGTTCCGATGGCATATATCCAGGGGTTCCCAAAGCGACAGAATAAGCCGTTTTTCCATGGCTGTTAATTTGAGTAGCAACAGCTTCTTTGACTATGCCAAAATCAATCAGAACCGGCTGACCATCACTATGACGGATAATAATATTATCAGGTTTAAGATCCCGATGAATAATGCGGTGACTATGGATATAATCGAGGATAGGCAATATATTAATCAGAATTTCCCTAACCTCATTTTCCGAGAAATTGCCCCGTCGTTGATGAATTTGAGTAAGGGTTTCTCCTTCAATCCATTCCTGTACTAAGTAAAAGTTATTATTTTCCGAAAAATAAGCATAGAGACCTGGAATTTGGGGATGATTCGCGCCTAACTTTTCTAATACCGCAGCTTCGCGCTTAAATCGCTCTTTTAACCATTCTGGGATTTCAGAAGATTGTACAGATGGTTTAAGTAGTTTAATAACACACTTTCTAGCAGAAGGCATTTGAGTGTCAACCGCTAAAAAAGTTTCGCCAAAGCCTCCTTTCCCAAGGGTTTCCAGGATCTGATAACGATTACTTAAAAGGGTGATCATCAGCAATTCTCATTTTAATATTTCATAACATTCAAAACCTTGTTTTGATAGGATTTGATGATTCTTAATATATCTTGCAATTGCTAAAATGGAGTAGGCTAGTTTGCCAATCAGAATTGCTGCATAATATATTATGGACTCACAAAGTATAGAAAATTGTACCAACAAGGCAGCCTCGTTGAATTAGAAATTACTGATCTCAGTAACAACGGTGATGGAGTAGGACGTTTTGCAGGACGTGCTATTTTTGTACCAAACACTGTAACAGGCGATCGCGTCTTAGTCCGATTACTTCGCCTCAAAAAACAATACGCCTACGGAAAATTACAAAACATACTCTCTCCTTCTCCCCATCGTATTCGTCCCAATTGTATCGTGGCTGATAAATGTGGTGGCTGTCAATGGCAACATATCGACGATAGCTATCAACGCACTGTTAAACAAAATCACGTCCATGAATCTTTAAAACATATCGGTGGATTTAATGATCCTCAACTGTCAGAAATTCTTTTCTCTCCAGAGGTTCTAGGCTATCGTAACAAAGTGACCTATCCTTTGGGTAGATCGGCCACCGGAAAAGTTCAAAGTGGCTATTATCGCCAAAATAGTCATCAATTAATCAATCTTAACCAATGTCCGATCCAAGATGTCAGGCTTAATCCTCTGCTAATAGATATCAAACAAGATATTGAAGCACAAGGATGGTCAATCTACGATGAAAACAAACATCAGGGAAGATTACGCCATTTTTCCTTACGTATTGGAAAACGTACTGGGGAAATACTCTTAACCTTAATCAGTACCCACAAAAATCTCTCTAATCTTCACCAACAGGCAGAAACCTGGTTACAACGTTATCCTAATTTAGTCGGGGTTGCTCTTAATTATAACCCCAAGACTGGTAACGTCATTTTTGGCGAAGAAACCACCATTATTGCAGGTCGTCCCTATTTACGGGAAATTTTTGCCGGTTTAGAATTTCATCTGGGACCCGATACCTTCTTTCAAATCAATACCGAAGCTGCTGAAATTCTCCTGAACGCCATCATCCAAAAATTAGACTTAAAGGGTACTGAAAGATTAGTTGATGCTTACTGTGGCATTGGCACATTCACTTTACCATTGGCTCAAAAGGTCAAACAAGCCCTTGGTCTTGAACTTAACCCTAATTCTATCGCCCAAGCTAGAGATAATGCCAGACTCAATAATATTGATAATGTTACCTTTATGAGCGGAAAAGTCGAAACTCTTCTGCCTCAATTGTCATTTTCCCCTGATATTGTCATGCTCGATCCTCCCCGCAAAGGCTGCGATCGCGCTGTAATTGAAACCCTGAGAAACCTTGAGCCATCACAGATCGTCTATGTTAGTTGTAAACCAGCTACCTTAGCCAGGGATTTGCAACAACTTTGTCAGGGGGGAAAGTACCATCTAATTTGGCTCCAACCGATGGATTTCTTTCCCCAAACCTCCCATGTAGAGTCTGTTGCTTTGCTTAGACTTAATCCCTAAATACTAATATGTTATGATAGGAGTCGGGAGCTACCTTAACTAATAATGTCTCCCTATTTAAAGTTCATTTAGCAAGAGGTGATCATAACTCATTTTATTGTAATAGTCAATCCCAATCTAATTATATTTGAGACAGTCAATTTCAGCCAACTGTTCGATTACAATCAAGCTTCTCGATAAGTCTATGTTTAACTCAATTCTTAAACTCTCCTTGATCAACCAACTTTTAACCAGGAAAAGTTCAACTATAACTTGAATTGACACTTTAAGATTTACGATTCCATTGAACAATTAACAATTAGAGGTAAAGCGCGTGATTTCTATTTCACTGCCTCCTACTAAAAAAAGTTGGACAAAAATGAGTTTTATGTCTACTCTTTATTTGTGTCCAGTGCTTGATTTACTGCTAACAAATATTCCCTCGGAATTGAAGCCAGAAATTAGGTTAGGATTACAAGAAGCTCTAGTGAACGCAGCTAAACATGGTAACAAATTAGACCCGAGTAAATCAGTTGTAGTTAACTTTTCTGTGACAAAAGAAGGTTATTTCTGGGAGATTTCAGACGAAGGAGTTGGATTTTCTGATAATTGTGACTGCCATGACTTGTCCTGTCATAACCTACCTGCCGAAGAATCGGAACATGGACGAGGTTTGTGCTTATTGCACGCTATTTTCGACCAAGTTCACTGGGATCGAAAGGGAACGCGAGTCAAACTCTCAAAGCAAATCAGAAATCAAAAGCAACATTTACTAACTGCTAACCTCGGACCTGGTTGATGGAAGAACATTACAGTCTAGTTTTGCATCTACCGAACTGCTAGTTTTTAGCCTGATGATGTCCTGGACATGGAAGTGAAGAAATAGAGCGATCCAACCAGCCAACTGCCTGATTGAGATGATCTAGGGCTTCCTGGGGCTGATCCTTGAGTAAAAAGACCAATGCAGAGGCAATTTGCTGTTTAGCTTGGGCATTACGATTACCTTTGAGGCGATGCCAATCTTGGGGAGTGATGGCTAATTGATTGGCCAATGCTTGAGCGAGTTCTAGGGAATTAACCCCTTGTTCTTGAGATTTAGATATTTGAGGGGTTTGAGACATAAAAAAAATTAGGGTTGATGGATTGGTTGCATGGAACTAGTATATTTTACAAGTGTAGCGAAAATTTGTCCCTGGATTTCAAGTGCTTCAACAAAATTAATTGTAGGATCAATAATATCCAACAAAAGGCTAAAATTGTTATCAGACAATTGTTTTCGGTAACACCCATTACGATTTTGCTCGTAATAAGCCTACCAGTCAATAAAACGCCAAGCACTTCCCCTTATCCCCCCTCTCGGGAAATATAGCAGAAGTCACAAGTCGTAGGGGCTTAATAATATTAAGCCCGTACAGAAGT
>DLXW01000349.1:8367-13852 GCA_003448685.1 Cyanothece sp. UBA12306 | reverse complement strand
GGGCTTAATATTATTAAGCCCGTACAGAAGTCCCCAAGTAAAACTGGCTTTGTACAAGGGTTTAAGACAAAAGTTCTGTCCTAACCACCTTGGCGGTTGCTATAGAAGTGTGGAATAGTAAATTATAATGAGCTACTTATGTCTCAAAACGAGTCACATCAGTCAGAAGATGAATACGAAGAGTTTGAAACTGCTCTTCATAATACAGAACAATCCCTAATTAAGCTTAAAGAACGCTATAGACAAATTAGACAAGCGCAGCAGCGTCAAGCTGAGATTCAACAATCTTTGCAAGAGATAGAAATTGAGGAGTCAGTTCCATCATCTGAATGGGAACAAGAAATAAAAACCTTGCAAGAAGAACTTGAAGAACTATCGATGATCCTAGAAAGTCGCTTACTTTCCCCTGAAGAAAATCAGGGTTTATTATTGGCTCAAGTTTTTTTCATAGAAGCTTTTTGGCAGGTTGTTCGCTTGGGAGGTTTAGGGGTACTCTTAGGGTGGCTGCTGAAAACTTTGGCAGGTTAGTTAATAGTTAATAGTTAATAGTTGATAGTTGATAGTTTTAAATGTATTAGAAATGACTATTTTTTCTCAGTTTAAAAATCCAGAATTATTAGAATGCGCGTTTACTCACCGTTCTTATATTAACGAACATCCTGAGGTGACAGAACATAATGAAAGATTAGAATTTTTGGGAGACGCAGTATTAGAATTTGTCGTCAGTAGCGAACTTTATCGACGTTATCCAGAATTAAGTGAAGCTCAACTGACTCGTTTACGCTCAAAATTAGTTGATGAATCTCAGTTAGCTAAATTTGCTAAAACTTTAAAAATTGGGGAATTAATGTATCTTGGACAGGGAGCCATTAAAGATGGGGGTAGAGAAAATCCTGCTTTATTAAGTGATGCTTTTGAAGCAGTTATTGGAGCTTATTTTCTTGATGCAGGAATAGAAGCAGTACAATATTTTGTGCGATCGCTCTTTAAAGAAGCCATCGATAATTTAGTGATGCCTGAATCAAGCACAATTTCTACTAACATTATTGATGTCAAAAATCGTCTCCAACAATGGTCTTTAGAACGTTATAAACAAGTTCCTGAATACTTTTTGATTCAAGAATCTGGACCTGATCATGCTAAAGAATTTGTCTTCGGAGTACGTATTAACAATCAAGTATTAGGCATAGGAAAAGGTCGCCAAAAAAAAAAGCAACTAAGGCAGCAGCTCAAAGTGCTTTAAATAAATTATAATTTAAAATTCAATTCCCTAAAACATGGATAATTGTTCTTCGGAAGTTTGTCCTAAATGTTGATAGGCAGCCGCCGCTACCACTCTTCCCCTTGGAGTACGATTAAGATAGCCAATTTGTAGTAAATAGGGTTCATAAACCTCCTCAATAGTTTTAGCATCTTCTCCTGTAGAAGCGGCGATCGCTTCTAACCCTACTGGTCCCCCATTAAATTGATTGATCATCGTTTGCAAAATTAAGCGATCAGTCCAATCAAGTCCTTGTTCATCTATTTGATAAATTTCTAAAGCTTCTGCTGCTAATTCTTCATTAATAGTAGGCTTTTTTTGAACCTGCATATAATCCCTAACTCTGCGGAGTAAACGATTAGCAATTCGAGGAGTTCCACGAGAACGGCGTGCGATTTCAGCAGCACCATCTTCGGTAATAGAAGTGTTAAGAATTTCGGCGGTTCTTAAAACAATTAAAGTTAATTCTGATGGTTCATAAAAACGCAACTTTTGAATTAGTCCAAAACGATCACGCAACGGCGAGGTGAGAGAACCAACCTTAGTAGTAGCACCAATTAAAGTAAATTTAGGCAGGGAAATACTTTGGGTTCTAGAAGACTTTCCTTTGCCAATAGTAATATCAAGACGGTAATCTTCCATGGCAGGATAAAGCAATTCTTCTGTTAAACGATTAAGACGGTGGATTTCGTCAATAAAGAGAATATCACCAGGTTTTAGATTGATTAAAAGCCCTGTAATGTCCCTAGGACGTTCTAGGGCAGGTGCCGCTGTTATTTTGCAGTTAACTTCCATTTCTGCCGCTAAAATCAAGGAAATTGTTGTTTTCCCTAAGCCAGGAGGGCCGTATAATAACAAATGATCGAGAGAGTCCCCTCTGGTTTTTGCTGCTTCCATAGCAATTGTCAAAACACTCTTGAGATCTTTTTGTCCTATATAATCAGCTAGACGATGGGGGCGAAGATTTTCGTCAGAGGTTTCTTTCTCTTGGTTTGTCGCTGTTGGGGAAACCATTTTGGATTCTTGACTCTTGGGAACTCGAGCAGCTTTTTGATGAGAATGATCGGAGTTAGCTGAGCGTTTAATAGCCATAATGGTAAGCGATCGCAGGATAATTAACAAATAGTCTATATTTTTAAGATTAGCTGTCTTTCTCAAAAACAATATAATTTGATTGATATTATTTGAGCTTAGATGACTTAATTTGATATTCGACTATTTATTATTTTAGCTTAGTAATTATAACATAATAGTTGAACAAAATATACTTTTTTTGTTTGAATAACTTTTAGTCAATGATTAACTTAAGTATTGAAAACCTAAGATTAGAAAAAATAAATTTTAGCTTATTGCTCTCCTTGGTCTTTTTTCCTGGGGCTTTAGGAATTATAGTTAATCTAGTTACACAGGAGTTTTGGGCTGATAAATTATTGGCATTTTCTCTTTTTTTATTTTGTTTAGAGCAATGTAAAATGGCGATTTTAGATTTGAGACAAATCAGAGAAGTCAAACGATATATTAAAGAGCCAAGACTAGATAATTTTACTAGAATTACCATTATTACTATTATTGTGGAAGTGATTGGCTTTTACGTTTGTAGTTTCTCTTTATATTGGGGAGGAATTATTATTATGACAAGTTTAATCTTATTTAATTTATTGGCAGATATTCAACTAGAAACTATAGATAAAACGACCCTAAAAAATTTAGGTATTATTCAAAAATTACCCCTATTAATTGCTGATATTCTGGGACTTATTTTAGTAACTTTAGCAATGTTAGGAATTGCTTCTTTAGCCATTAATTCAGTATTATTAATTATGGTGATTACTTATGGCTGCTTAAAATATGTTAGATTTAACAATTCAATTAACTAAAAATCAACTAAAAAAATGATTCCAGTATCTCAAGCTATATCTATTATCCTCGACTTAGTTAAACCGATTCAAGATACAGAAACAGTAACTTTAGATAACTCTTTAGGGCGTATTTTAGCCCAAACTATTACCAGTGAATTAGACTTTCCTTATTGGGATAATTCAGCGATGGATGGTTATGCTGTAAAATTCGAAGATGTCATTAATTCCAATTCAGAAAATCCAGTCACTTTAGAAATTATTGAGGAAATACCCGCTGGAATTGCCCCCCAAAAATCTCTGCAATCAGGACAAGCTTCCCGTATCTTTACAGGGGCAATGTTACCTCAGGGGGCAGATACCATTATAATGCAAGAAAATACCCAAAAACATGATAACCATGTTGTAATTTTATTAAGTCCAAAATCTCCGCAAAACTTCGTCAGAAAGAAAGGACAATTCTATCAGGCAGGAAGTCCTTTATTCTCTTCAGGAATTGCTATTAATGCCCCAGAAATATCTGTATTAGCTACAGCACAATGTCCAGAAATAACAGTTTATTCTCGTCCCCGTGTAGCGATTATTTCTACTGGCAATGAATTAGTAACTCCTGCGGAAAAATTACACCCTGGGCAAATTGTTGATTCTAATCAATATGCTTTAGCAGCATTTGTGAGTAGTCTAGGAGCAATTCCCCTTAAATTAGGGATTGTTCCCGATAACAGAAATGTTCTTTTAGACAAGATGAAACAAGCTATTAATTCCGCAGATTTCGTTCTATCAACAGGAGGAGTTTCTGTAGGAGATTATGATTATGTTGAACAACTTCTGTCAGAATTAGGTGGAGAAATTTCAATCCGTAGTGTGGCAGTAAAACCTGGAAAACCCTTGACAGTAGCTAACTTTGACAATGGCTGTGTTTATTTTGGCCTTCCAGGAAATCCAGTCTCGGCATTAGTTAGTTGTTGGCGATTTGTAAAACCTGCTATACATAAATTATCAGGACTTTCAGGTAATTGGTTACCAAAATTTATTAAAGCAAAATGTTGTCAAGATTTGCAAGCTGGTGGACAAAGAGAAACCTATTTTTGGGGACAATTACAGCTAGTTGATGGAGAATATCAATTTGAATTAGCACAAGGGAGTCACAACTCCGGCAATTTAATTAATTTAGCTGGTACTAATGCTTTAGCTATGTTACCAATAGGAACAACTATGATTCAGCAAGGGGAGAAAGTTCTAGTGATGTTTCAGTAACCTTAGAAACCCATAATAATATCGATTATTGATTGAAAAATTTTTAGTACATAAATCTTTAAATTTTAGCATTAATTTTGTGTTATCTTTAATTTAAAGACTATCGTGACTATCTTAGCTAAATTGAAAGCAATGAGAAAAAATATACAATATTTTTATAAATTATGTCTTGTGTTAATTGTCATCGGATTAATCAATATTTGGTGTATTTGTTGGCCAATTTCTGCTCAACCAATTAATGATAATGCACGAAACAAACAAGTCATAAATTCTATTAAACTAGAGACAGAAAAATTATTACAACCCATTCCAAAACAGCAGCAAAACTGTTTAAAAAAGCAGAAATATTGTAAGATGGGAAACTCAATATTTCCTTTCTACAGAGCAACTAATTATTTATTCTGGTCTGATTTTTTCCAGGATAGTCGTCTCAATAAATTTGGTAATGCTAAAACTAAAACTTGGTTGTCAGGGGATCTTCATGTTGACAATTTTGGGACATTCGATAACGATGAAGGCGAAGTCATTTTTGATCTTAATGATTTTGATGAATCAGTTATTGCTGATTATCAATATGATTTATGGCGACTGGCAACCAGTATTATTTTAGCATCTAATGAGAACAATCTTTTAGACCAATCACAGCAAGCCGAAGTAATTGATAACTTAAGTGAATCCTATTTAGATACATTAGCTTCCTATACAGGTAATGACGATGAAAAAAAAATCTATTTTACTAATAGTAATACCAATAAACATCTGAAAAAGCTCTTAAAAAAAGCCCAAGAAAAAACAAGACAAGATTTATTAAATAAGTGGACAAAAATTGATCAAAACAATCAAAGAAAATTTGATTTATCTTCAGAAAAATTAGCTTTGCCTTGTGCCATTAAAGAACAGATAAAATATCAAATATTAGTCTATAGTCAACCAATTGCAAAAAAACTTGATTACCAGAATAATTTCTTCCAAGTCAAAGATATTGCTAGAAGATTAAATGCTGGATTAGGTTCACTAGGAACCCCTCGTTATTCTGTATTAATTGAAGGAAAAACTGATCAATTAGATGATGATCTAATTTTAGATATTAAGCGTCAGTCTAAACCGATAG
>DLXW01000349.1:0-8162 GCA_003448685.1 Cyanothece sp. UBA12306 | reverse complement strand
AAGAGCAAGAAAAATATCAGCAACTATTTGATAATGATGCCCAACGTCATGCTATTGCTTACCGCGCCTTAATTAAACACGCTGATGATCATTTAGGATGGATAGAAATTTTTGATAATCAATCGTCTGAAGATTTATCAGGATATTATTCAGTTCGTGAAATATCTCCCCATAAAAAATCATTGAAAACTGAAAAATTAACCACAAAAGATGACTGGATAATAATGGCTAAATTTTGGGGAGAAATTTTAGCAACTGATCACGCTAGGGCGGATCAAGATTTCTCTAAAAAATATATTTCCTATTCTTTAGAAAAACAAGTTACTAAACTAACTGACGGGAAACATAAAAAATTCCGAGACTTAGTCAAAGAAATTGCTTTTGATTATGCAGCGCAAGTTGAAAGGGATTATCATAGTTTTAATGAACAATTAAAACCTCAAAACTGTTCATTAACCCAATGCAATAACGATTGTTGAATTGTAATAATTTGACATGATTTTAGGTAAGCTTTTACGTTAGAGTAGTTAGCAGTTATTTTGTCCTAGCATTAGCGATCTCACTATTTATTATGGATGTTAAAGCAGCTGTGGCCTTTGAAGCCGGAAAACCCCTTTCCATTGAAACGGTACAACTCCAAGGTCCAACAACCGGAGAAGTATTAGTGGAAATCAAAGCCACAGGGGTTTGCCATACCGATGCTTATACTCTTTCGGGAAAAGACGCTGAGGGTTTGTTTCCAGCCATTCTCGGACACGAAGGGGCTGGGATCGTCGTCGAAGTGGGTGATGGGGTCACTAGCCTAAAACCTGGAGATCATGTAATTCCGCTTTACATCCCCGAATGTCGTCAATGCGAATATTGCCTCAGCTTAAAAACAAATCTCTGTCAAGCAGTTCGTGCTACCCAAGGGCGTGGGGTTATGCCCGATGGAACCAGTCGTTTTTCCCTCGACGGGCAAAACCTTTACCACTACATGGGAACCTCTACGTTCTCCAATTATACCGTATTACCTGAAATTTCGTTAGCCAAAATCCGAGAAGATGCCCCTTTTGATAAGGTTTGTTACATTGGTTGTGGAGTAACAACGGGTATTGGAGCGGTTATTAATACTGCTAAAGTGGAAGCTGGAGCAAAAGTAGTTGTTTTCGGTTTAGGGGGTATTGGTTTAAATGTAATTCAAGGTGCAAAATTGGTAGGGGCTGACATGATTGTTGGGGTTGATATTAACCCAAAAAAACGAGGCCTGGCTGAAAAATTTGGCATGACTCACTTTGTTAATCCCCAGGAAGTTGAAGAAGAATTAGTAGCTTATTTAGTTAATTTAACCAACGGTGGAGCTGATTATAGTTTTGAATGTATTGGTAATATTAATGTAATGCGACAGGCTTTAGAATGCTGTCACAAAGGTTGGGGAGTTTCTACTATTATTGGAGTTGCTGGTGCGGGAGAAGAAATTAGTACACGTCCTTTTCAATTAGTAACAGGAAGAGTTTGGCAAGGAACAGCATTTGGTGGTGCAAGGGGTCGTACTGATGTCCCGAAAATTGTTGATTGGTATATGGATGGTAAAATTAATATTGATGATTTAATTACCCATGTAATGCCCTTAGAAAAAATCAATGATGCTTTTGATTTAATGCACCAAGGGGACTCAATTCGTAGTGTGATTACTTTTTAAAGTTTCTAATGAGAGCTTTAATTTTATAATAATGACAATGACTATTTCTCCTGATTTTAATCTCACTGAAAAATTGCAACAATTTCGTAATAGTTTACGCCCTGGACAACAGAAATTAGCCGACTGGGAAGGGGGACAAATGGCAGTTTCTGCGGTTCCTGGGTCAGGTAAATCCCATAGTTTAGCTGTCGCAGCAGCTATGGTAATTTCCCGTTATCAACTACATCCGAGAAAACAACTGGTTATTGTTACTTATACCCGTTCTGCTGCCGCCGGAATCAAAGCAAAAATCAAAGAATGTCTTCAAGAATTGCGATTACCACAAACCGGTTTTATAGTACAAACTTTACATGGTTTAGCTCTTAATATTTCTAGTCATCATCCTCAGTTATCTAACCTTAATTTAGAAACTGCTACTATTGTTATTCCTACTCCAAGTCATCCCATTATTCGTACTGCTGTAGAACAATGGATTACTGCTAATCCTCAACTTTATCAATTATTATTAGAAGGCTCACAATTTGATGGGGAAGAAACCGAAAGATTGCGTCGTCAATCTGTGTTACGTACCGAAGTTTTACCCCAGCTGGCACATATCATTGTTCGTGAGGCTAAAAGTTCAGGACTTTCTGCGCAACAAGTAGCAGAATTTAATCAACATTCCACAGATCACTATAATATATTATTGATTGGATCTGGGTTATATGAACAGTATGAAAAAGTCATGCGATCGCTTGATTTTATTGACTACGATGACATGATTTTAGCATCATTAAAAGTCTTAGAAAATCCAGCAATTCGTCAGATTTGGCAACAACAAGTTTTTGCTGTATTTGAAGATGAGGCACAAGATTCTAGTCCTTTACAAGAAAGACTAATTACCTTGTTAGCAGGAGACTCTAGGCTATCTAATAATACTCCTAATTTAATTCGAGTAGGTGATCCTAATCAAGCGATTAATTCTACTTTTACTCCTGCTGATCCAGTTTACTTTAATTGGTTTTGTGAAACCTGTAAATTACAGAATAAATTAGCCATTATGAATCAGGCTGGACGTAGTAGTGAAGTTATTATTAAGGCAGCTAATTTTGTTTTAAATTGGGTTAATGAACAATGGCAAATTGATGAAGTTATAAATCAGAAATCGGAAATTAGAAGTAGTTTTTATGACTGTGATTTAAGTCAACAAAGTTCACCCGATAACCAAAACAATATTCAATTAAACAAGAGAAACAATGGGATAGAGTTTGAAAATATTGAGCAATTTTTAGTTAAAAATAATAGACCTTTTCGTCCACAAAATATTAAACTTGTAGAAAAAAATGACCCCCAACCTAATCCTCAATCTGTAGGGCAAGGGGTAGAAATTTATGCCCCAGAAGACATCTATCAAACGGTAGAATTAATCAGCGATCGCGTCGTAAAACTATTAAAAAATAGCCCTGAACATCGAGCAGCGATATTAGTTAGAGAAAACCGACAAGGGAGATTTTTAGTAGAACAATTAGCTGATTTACCCAAAGAACATGGTATTAAAGTCTATGAAGTAAGTGAAGCAGATCGTTTCTGCCAAATTCCCGAAGAAATACTCAAAATATTGCAATTTATTGATCGTCCCCATTCCCCAGAATATTTGAAATCAGCCTTAGAAATTTTAGAAAAACGCGATTTAATTGCTGCCCAAGATCTCAATGCTTTAGTAACCTATCCCGAAAACTTCCTTTATCCTACTCCTTTAGTTAAGGAACCTAAAAAACAAGTAGTACAAGCGCGTCGATACTGTTGTAATTTGCTTAAAGCTAAATTAGAATTACCTTCCTATCAATTGATCCCATTTTTAGGAATGACTCTTAAATATACGGGTGCAGAATTAGCAACAGTTCAGAAACTTTCTGATCGCATTGACAAGCAAATTACTGGGAAAAATTCTCTCAAAAATACTATTGCTATCCTGAAAGAAATTGTTAATGTAGAAGGTTTTGAAGGAGTAGAAGAAGATAGCGAAGAACGCTATACAAAAGCAAATCAATTGACCATTATAACCATGCACAAAGCCAAAGGGTTAGATTGGGATTACGTCTTTATACCTTTCCTCCACGAAGATGTTTTACCAGGTAAACCTTGGGTTCCCACTGCGGCTAAATTTTTAGGAGATTTTACCCTAGCAGAGGTTGCCCGCGCACAAATCCGGGCAGCAGTTCATAGTAAATGTATTAATCAAGATATAGTGGATAAAATACCTGAACCCTTAGCAGCTTGGAAAGAAGCAGGACAACTAAAAAAAGCAGAAGAATATCGCTTACTTTATGTGGCAATGACGAGAGCTAAACGCTTACTATGGATGTCTGCTGCTAACTCAGGTCCTTTTCGTTGGAGTACCTTTACTGGGGATAAAAATATTAATTTACAACCAAAAGTTCCCTGTCCCATGCTGCCAATTTTGCAAGCTCAACTAAATCAATTAGAGCAATTTTGATCTTCTTTAGTTAGGGGCGCAATAATGCAATATTCTCAAATACTTATAGCAGAATATTTAGAGCGTTTATAGCGATGTCTTGATCTTGATTAATTTTAATCCTATTATAATATTTTTATCAATCTTAATCTTAAGGAAACTATTACTAAATTGCTGTATAGATTAGTTATTAAATCCATCGAAAATCTCGAGCAAAGCTTAACTTTAAATCCCGAACAACAGCATTATTTAAAACGGGTTTTACGTTTGAAAAACGGCGATCGCTTTGTCGCTCTCGATGGACAAGGCAAGTCTTATATAGCACAATTACAGGACGAATCCGCGCAAATTTTAGAAAATTTAGAGGAATCGACCGAATTAGCCATTTCTATTACTTTAATAGTCGCTCTCCCTAAAGGGAATGGCTTTGATGAGATAGTCCGTTGTTGTACTGAATTAGGGGTAACAACCTTAATTCCTGTGATCAGTCAAAGAACTTTACTCAAACCTAGCACCCATAAACTCCAAAGATGGCGTAAAATTGCCACCGAAGCAGCAGAACAGTCAGAACGTCAAGTAGTTCCCACTATCTTTGAAGCTACTACCCTCAAGCAAAGCTTAAAAAATATCGACAAAATGCCGAGTAATAGATATATTTGTGTTAGTCGTAAACCAGCCCATCATTTACTGACTTATTTGTCTGAAGCTCCTCCAAATCCCGTAATAATTGCCACCGGATGTGAAGGAGGATGGACAAAAGCAGAAATAGAAATGGCGATCGCCCTTGGATTTCAACCTGTCTCCCTTGGTCGTCGTATTCTCAGAGCTATTACTGCTCCCATTGTTGCCCTATCCCTAGCGGTTTCTACTATTGAAAGTGAGACGATCACTTAGGTTCCTATGTTTGAGCAAATTAACGATGCGATCCATAACCGAGAGTATGCCAAAGCTCATCAACTGTTGCAACAATTAGCTCCCGAACAACTTGATAACCCCTGGATCAGGTTTTATAAAGCTCGTCTCCAAGAGTCAGAAGGGGATTTAAAAGGGGCAAATCAAAGTTACCATCAATTATTACCTAACGTCGCTAATCCTAAGCTTATTGCTCAAATACGTCAAGGTCTTCAACGTCTCAAACAAGGAGAAGAAGATCAACGTCAAGAAGCATTAAACCGTGCGATGGAGGATAAAAATAGTCAGCGGATGGGAATGCTAATTTTAGAAGCTATTCCCCAGGAATTAAAGCAAACAGCTGCCCAGAAATTTGGGCAAATTATGGAAATTGATCCCTATAGTGCGCGGTTACAATTACCCAGTCGTTCTTGGAGATTATATCGCACTGGGCCCATTGGCAGAATGCACTTTTATGTTGAACAATTTCATCAAGCAAATATTCCCTGTTTTACTGCTTTAGTAGAGGATATTATTTCTTTAAAAGTATTAAATGTTTTGTATATTGAGTCCATTAATTCCCAAGTAACAGTAGTTTACCAACCAGAAAAAGGACAACGAGATATTATAACTTTTAAATGGTCTGATGTTCCTCAAATAGTAGAAGGAATGGTACCTATTTTTGAGGAATGTGTTGATGTTGGTTTGCGAGGAAAGTTAGAAAGAAAAACCCAAACCTTAGACTATGCAAAATTCTATGATTTGCATTTACCAAAACAAAGAAGTATTATTCGATTTTGTGATCAAAATTATCATTTTTTAGAAGGAATGGCTTTTTCAGAAACCCAACAACTAACCGATGGGAGAGCAACTGTTCATGATAGTTGGAGTCATCTAATCGAATTTATTAATCAGCAGTTCCCTAGGCTCAAAGTTTGGTCAGAATTTACCCCCTTTGGGGAGTCAGCAATTGAGTTCAAAGAATTACTTAAACCAATTAAATCCCATATTGAACTACTGCGTTGGGAAGATACCCCTTGGGATGCAGCTTTTCAACTTTATAGTGGTTTAGCTTTTATTAAATTAAATCTAAAATAACTATTGCCTATTGTCCACTAACCATCCTATAATTTATTTGATGATAATCAAGTTAGAGAGTGTTAAACTATTTATACTCCTCCCCTAGCCCGTTTAATTGAGCAATTACAACGTTTACCTGGAGTTGGTCCTAAAACTGCCCAGAGACTCGCCATACATATTCTTAAACGTCCAGAAAACGAAATTCAAACCTTAGCAAATGCCTTAATTGAAGCTAAAAAAAAGGTCGGACTTTGCAACAGTTGTTTTCATTTTTCGGCAGATCCAATTTGTGAAATTTGTCGTAATCCTAATCGGGATCAAAGATTAATTTGTGTGGTAGCAGATTCTCGTGATGTAATTGCTTTAGAAAAGACCCGAGAATATCAGGGAAAATATCATGTATTAGGAGGGGTAATGTCCCCCATGGATGGTATTGGACCCGAACAATTATATATTCAACCCTTAGTGAGAAGAGTAACCCAAGATGGAGTCAAAGAAGTCATTTTAGCCATTAGTCCCACTGTAGAAGGAGAAACTACCACCCTCTATATTGGTCAACTATTGAAACCCTTTACTAAAGTAACCCGTATTGCCTTTGGCCTACCCATGGGAGGAGATTTAGAATATGCTGATGAGGTTACCTTAGCTAGGGCCTTAGAAGGACGCAGAGAGTTAGAATGAACTACGAATGGATATAGTGGTAACTGGTATAGGTTTAATTTCTTGTTTAGGAAATTTACACCAAACTTGGGAAAAAATTCTCCAAGGCGAATCAGGAATTAAACTCTATCAACCATTTCGAGAATTAAATCCCTACCCCCTAGGATTAATCAAAAATCAGCCGATTAATCTCACTGAGCTTACCCAATCTATTGTTGCTGATGCCCTAATTGATGCCCAACTGACTGTCCCATTATCCCACTGTGGGGTGGTTATTGGTTCGAGTCGCGGATGTCAAGGAATTTGGGAAAAATTGGCTCAATCAAATCAAGAGCTAGAATTATCCCACTGGTTAGAAACTTTACCCCATCAGGCAGCAATAATAGCTGCCCGTCAGATCAAAACCACTTATATGGTACAGTCCCCCATGGCCGCCTGTGGCACTGGATTATGGGCGATTTTTCAGGGAGTAGAACTTATTCGCCAAGGAAAGTGTCAACAAGTCATCGCCGGTGCGGTAGAATCTCCCATTACTCCCTTAACCCTAGCTGGATTTAAGAAAATGGGAGTATTGGCTCAAACTGGTTGTTATCCTTTTGATAGACATCGAGAAGGGTTAGTTTTAGGGGAAGGAGGGGCGGTTTTAGTTTTAGAATCAGCAAAAGTAGCCTGCCGTCGAGGCGCGTTTATTTACGGGAAAATTCTCGATTTTGGCTTTACCTGCGATGCTAATCATATCAGTACCCCTGCCATCGATAATCAAATGGCTTCAAGGGCAATTAAAAAATGTTTAGAACGGAGTAACTTAGAACCAACGGATATTGACTATATTCAACCCCATGGTACCAGTACGCTTTTTAACGATCATCGAGAGGCTAGTTTAATTCAATCTTTGTTCCCTTCTGATATCCCTGTAAGTTCTACCAAAGGTTCTACTGGCCATACTCTAGGGGCTTCTGGAGCAATCGCGGTAGCGATCACATTGATGGCCTTGCGTTACCAAGAATTACCCCCTTGTGTTGGGTTAAAAAACCCGGAATTTGAGCTTAATTTCCTGATAGAATCCTATAAAGCTCAGATCAAAAAGATTTTATGTTTAGGGTTTGGTTTCGGGGGACAAAACGCAGCGATCACCCTGAGCTTTTAATAGCATTTTTCAATTGGTTGTCTCAATATTTTAAAGGACAGAGTTGGACATAAGCCGGGTTCTGTTCCCATCGAGAATTAACTCTCTGGGGGAAGTTATCTATCTAGGACGGTTGTTACCAAACGTCTCAAGCGGTTCTCCAAAAACGGGACGGGGAAAAGACCAACCCTAGTCCCTGCGACCTTGCTTCCCACCGGGGTTTACCGAGCCAGCACCTCACGATGCTGCTGGTGCGCTCTTACCGCACC
>DLXW01000353.1:707-2671 GCA_003448685.1 Cyanothece sp. UBA12306 | reverse complement strand
TAAAAAGCCAGGTTTTAGACCCAATAATTTCGATAAAACCCGTAAATAATAAAGGGTTTATCCAGATTTTGAGTTGAATTTTTGTCTATTCGTAAAGCCAAGGAGTCATAGTAGGTTCCCAAGAGACTAATTCTTGGTTGCTAAACCAAAGAGCAATCTCCGTTTGGGCTGTTTCAATGGCATCGGAACCATGGATTAAATTCCGTCCCACAGTAACACCATAATCACCGCGAATGGTTCCTGGTTCAGCGCTTAGGGGGTTGGTGGCACCAATGATTTTTCTAGCAGAAGCCACTACTCCATCCCCTTCCCAAACCATAGCCACTACCGGGCCTGAAGTAATAAATTGGATTAAACCAGCAAAAAAGGGGCGTTCTTTGTGAACGTCATAGTGTTTTTCGGCTAATTCTTTTGAAACGTTCATTAGCTTCATCCCTACCAGGGTGAACCCTTTAGCTTCAAAACGACTGATGACTTCGCCAACTAAACCCCGTTGTACTCCGTCGGGTTTGATCATGATAAATGTTCGTTCCAAGGCTAACTCCTTTGTTTTTGCTTACCTGTTTAGATGTCGATGAAACACTCTCATTAGTTTACCTGTTCAGGGGGTCTTTTTTTTGAGCGCGATCGCTATGATATTAAATAGTTTTTTTCTTTAAAACTTGAATATAATTTAAGATATGCCAACAGTTTTGCGGATGGGCTCTTATCGTTTCTATTTTTACAGCCATGAACCTAATGAACCTCCACACATACATATTGATTATCATGACTCAACAGCAAAATTTTGGTTAAAACCAGTTAGCTTAGCCAGTAATATTGGCTTTAGAGCTAAGGAATTACGAAAGTTACATTTAATAGTGCAAGAGAATCAAGAAATTTTATTGGAGGCATGGAATGGGTATTTTGGCTATTCGGGCAGATGAAAGAGTTAAGAGTGTTTACTTTACTGAAGAAACAATTAGTGTTGATTTAATGGATGGGCGGACAATTACCGTACCTCTAACATGGTATCCACGGCTATTTAATGCCACACCGCAGCAAAGGGAAGGATGGGAAGTCTGTGGCGGTGGATATGGTATTCATTGGGAAGAAATAGATGAAGATCTAAGTACAGAAGGTATGTTGCGTGGTGCGCCAGCCCCAAGCTTCAAAAATAGGGCTGATTCACAAATTCAGCAGTAACATTAATATAGCAATTCTAATAATTTTTGGACTCATTATTAATGGCGATCGCTTTAAACTAATTTTTTTAGTTGAATATCGATTTGTAAATAAAAATCAAGAAAAATATCGTTTAAAGTTATCAAAATTGATCGAGTTTGATTCAGGTGTAATAATGAAAGTATATTCCCTCAAGGATTAAGATATTTAGATTTAGAGGGATAGTTTCGCTGCATTGGGAGAGAAGTTAATATGACTGCTAATAAAGACAAAGATTTTTGGGACAGATTAGATGTTATTTCTGGTTTAGTAGGGACTGCTGCTACTATTGCTATCGCAATAACTGGAGCGATTTTAACATGGAGATATAATGTCAAACAAAGCGAATATAATACAATTTCTATCAAGACATCAAGCATAGAACATCTTGATAGACAAAGTGGGGAACAAAGAGAAACTGCATACAATATTTTAATCAGATTAGACCCAGAAGAATTTATTGCTTTATCGAGAGATTATCCAACTCGTTTGAAAATCAAACAATTAGTTAAATATGCAGAAGATGAAGATAAAGAATTTTCTGATCTAGCAATAAAAGCACTAGAAGACATTATAACCAAATATGAAAAAGAATCTTATAATTTATTAGACAATACAAAAAAAACAGAAACAATAGATATAATAGATTATATAGCTAAGGGTAACTACAAAAACAACAAGAAAGATAATGCTCTTTTTAAGATAGTTGAATTCTTTAACAAACAACAAAATAACAATAACAAACAACAAAATAACAATAA
>DLXW01000353.1:0-451 GCA_003448685.1 Cyanothece sp. UBA12306 | reverse complement strand
GAAAAAGAATTGCCAAAAGAATTAAATGATTTATTAGGTATTGTTCTTGCTGGATATAAAGAACATCAGCTAACAAATGCTAAAAAAGAAGCTAACGAAGCTGAAAAAAACTTCAAAATTTCACCTAAAGATGTTAGGGTCTATTTGAGAGATCATCAATATCGCGTAGTAGCTATTTATGATCAAAAAGAAGCGGCCAAGAAAGATCTTAAAAAAGCCAGAAAAACAAGAAATAGTTCTTATCTGAGAAACTTAGGAGAATGGTGTAGTCGTGAACAATGTAAACAAGAATATTCAGAAAAAGATCAATAAAAAAACAGTAAACAAAATAACTTTTGAGTATTTCTTGTGATTAATTTTATATTTTATTACATCAGATTTATCTATAATTTTTGTGTTAAAATTATGATCAAGTGAGTACTGTAGCACCTACTCCCCATAAAGAAGATGG
>DLXW01000092.1 GCA_003448685.1 Cyanothece sp. UBA12306 | reverse complement strand
TGTAAAAAGTCTTCTCGAATGTTGCTGATTTGTTGATGCTTTTGACTTAGTTTTTGATAGTATTTTTGAGCATTATTAGATGCTTTAATTCCATCACGACGGCTGCCTAAAACCTTATTTCGATTGCGCCATTGTGCCTTACACAGCTTGGTTTTCGCTTTTTTAATCGAAGGCGGTGCCTCGAGAGTTTTTCCGTCACTAAGACTAGCAAATGTTTTCACCCCTAGATCAATTCCAACAACAGTATTGGGATGATTCATTGCTCGATCTGGACAAACATCAATTGTAAATGAAACATACCATTTACCTGCCGAGCGGGAGATAGTAAAGGTCTGAGAAATACAATCATAGGGAATAGGTTCTTTGAGTTTAAAAGTCCCTAAAGTTGGTATTTTGATGAACTTACCTGCTTTAATTAAACACTTTCCGTTGGAATTATCCACCGTAAAACTACATTGATGACGCTTCCTTTTAAACTGAGGCATTTGTGCTTTAAGTTTGGGGTCGCGCCATTGTTTAAAAGCAGACTTGAAGTTTCTCAAGGAATTTTGATAAATTCTGGACGAATATTGGTTAGTCCAAGCAAATTCAGCTTGTTTCTTGGTAATGTTAGTCAAGGTTTTTTTGATAGCATCTATCCGCTTTGAATCAGATGATTTAACTTCCCACTCCCAACTTGATTTAAGTAATTCCAGTCCATAATTGTACACGAATCGAGAGAAGCCAGCACAGCCAGCAAAATAACTCTGTTGTTTGTTATTTAGTTTTAGCTCCCTCTTAATTGCATACATTATTGGACTTGAATTTTGCCTTTATATTTTACCGTCACCCCTGCTATCTTGACAAACTCGTGAGGTCGCTCTGGCATAACCTAGACTTTTATGTATGGCTTAGTCTAGTATTGAACAGGTTTTAGTCTTCTAGAAAAACCTCCCTCTATTATGAGGAACTTGGTAGAACTTTGAAACCTGATGATCAAAGTTGTGGTCATAGTAGGTTTCAATTGGGTGTATCAATATTTGCTATTGAGTGAGTTTGGGGAGTTTGGGGAGTATTTAGATTTTAATGTTTAATCTATAATGTGGGAAGATTAAAAATGTAACATTCTTTAAAGATAATTAAGTTGATAAAGATTTTGAAAAAGTTGATCAAAACAACGATTTAATCGAGATTTTAAAGATTGATCACTATTAATTGAAGGAGAATAAGCAAATGTCTATCAAGGACCCATCAAACGGGCGATCGCATCCTCCCAAAAGTCGCCGAAAGCCAGGAGATAGAAACATTACCCACTTGCCAGGGTTTGATTTTCATCCAGAAGTTTTTATAGCCTCAGGTATATTAGTCCTGCTTTTTGTTTTATTGACTATTCTTTTCAAAGAACCTGCTGAAACCGCCTTTGGACAAGTTCAAACCTTCATTGCCAATGGGATGGGCTGGTTTATGATCTTAGCTGTAAGCATTTATCTTAGCATTGCCATACTCCTAGCACTGAGCCGCTTTGGCACAGTACGCATCGGTGGACAGGATGCTCGTCCTGAGTTTCCTACCTTTGCTTGGATTGCCATGCTGCTTTCTGCTGGAATGGGTATCGGTTTAATGTTTTGGAGTGTAGCCGAACCGATTTACCATTTCCAATCGCCACCGACTATGTTAGGTACTATTGAACCTAAAACAAGCGACGCAGCTCAACAGGCCTTGAGCATTACCTTTTTTCACTGGGGACTTCATGCGTGGGGAATCTATGCACTCGTAGGTTTGGCGCTGGCCTTTTTTGCCTACAATCGTGGACTACCTCTGACCATCCGTTCCGTTTTCTATCCTCTGTTAGGGGAAGGTATTTACGGTTGGATTGGCAACGTAGTTGATGTGTTGTCCGTCGCGTCAACACTATTCGGCCTAGCTACCTCCCTGGGGTTCGGTGTACAGCAGGTCAATGCCGGTTTAAATTTTTTATTCAAACTTCCGATTAACACCCCAGTTCAAGTGGGATTGATTGCCATCATTACTGGATTTGCAACCGCATCGGTTGTGTCTGGTTTAGATGCTGGAGTACGACGACTCAGCGAATTAAATATGATCCTGGCCGGCATTCTGATGGTCTTTGTACTACTCGCTGGACCAACCATCTTTTTGTTAGGAACCTTTGTTCAAACGACCGGATATTATCTCGCATCCTTACCAACCCTCAGCTTCTGGACTGAAACTTTTGAATCTACCAACTGGCAAAATAGCTGGACTGTCTTCTATTGGGGCTGGTGGGTTTCTTGGTCTCCCTTTGTTGGTATCTTTATTGCCAGGGTTTCTAAAGGGCGCACAGTCAGAGAATTTCTCTTAGGTGTGTTGCTGCTACCCTCAATTTTAACCTTCCTCTGGATGTCGATTTTTGGCGGAACTGCACTGAACCTGGAATTGGGCAATAGTTCGGGGATTATCGTAGATGCAGTTACTAGCGAAGTGGCAACGGCCCTATTTGTGATGTTACAGCAGCTTCCCTGGACTGGTATTACATCTTTTGTTGGCATTATTTTGGTGGTGGTCTTTTTTGTGACCTCATCTGACTCCGGTTCCCTGGTAGTAGATAATTTGACTTCTGGCGGTAAGCTAGATTCTCCTGTGCCTCAACGAATATTCTGGGCAGTCACTGAAGGCATCATTGCAGCAGTATTACTATTGGGAGGTGGTTTAACAGCCCTACAGACGGCCGCCATTACAACAGGGTTACCCTTTGCGATCGTGCTGCTAGTAATGTGCTACAGTCTGTACCGAGGACTAGGCCAAGAATACGCCATTATTCAATTAAAATCGAGTTCTGCTGCTGCTCCTAAGTTGCCAGAAAATCCTCTGGAGAAAAAATGACTAGTTTTTAATTATTGCGATGTTCGACAAGAAATTCTGTTGTTGAGTCTGTTTGGATAGGCCTCTTAATGGTGTCCCATCGACCTTCCCAAGGGGGTACTTCTGTGCGATTTAAAAACGCAGGTATTTCTCCTTGGACATTGTCTTCATCTTGGATGTTTTGCTCCCTCCTTTTGCCCTGGATTGCTGAATATGTGAAATTAAGAATATTATCCCATTGATCAAGGAGTTCTAACTTACCTTTTTCAAATTGCCTAACAAAACCACTAACACTCGGAAGAAGAGTTTCTTTAAACTCTTCCCAATCATAGGAATTGCCATGATTGAAATATTCATTGAGCATATAAATACGCCCTAAAAATTTTAGGTTATTATTCAAAATTTCTTCTACGTCATCACTTTTAATCTTTCTTAAATTTAGTATTAGAGACGCTTTTACCTTCTTATCTTTTATACTAAGTATCACATCTCCAAGAGATCCCTTAAACCATAGGGGAGTTAAATCTTTCAAAGCATAGTGAAAGTGCAGAAACTCTCGATTTACTACACATGATTGCAGTACATCCGCATCTAGCTCACCTTGCATATCCATTATCATCTTTTGAAGTTTTCCTTGTTCTGTCTCGCTTAAAACTCCCAACGCTCCTGAAATTAGCTTGTGTATAATTATATACATCGCACTGTACTTAATTTCGGGAGGTCTATCACTAATTGTTATTGTTTCTGAGGTTTTATCAATGTCAATTGCTGAGTCCAATAATAGGATCTTTTGCCATTTCTCTGTTGACATTTTAGACAAAGGATTATCTTCGATCGGTTCCTTTATATCGGTATTCAACACTTGGGTTTTGAAATTCTGGAATTCTATATTAGACTGTTCCTCGCTTGTATGGTTAAAGGTTTTCTCAAGTATTTCCCTAATACTGACTAACCAAAACCAGTATCTATGCCAGATTGGGATATTGTTATCTTGTCGCTGCTCTAGATAATCATCATTTAGATATCGTTGCGTCCAGTTTTTATATTGATTGAGATGTTCATATTGTGCAATAATAGATTTTTTCTTCTTTTCTCTCCAATTTTTTAGAAAATCATCTTGGGATGAATTGATCAACCGATACCAGGCTTTTGGCTCTTTTATAGACGTTGAATACCATACATAGTTAACCAAGCTCATTGGGTGGTTAAGTTGAGAACTGGGCAATCCACCATGCTTTTTGCTCGGACTCAACATTACGCCCTGTAAATGTTCTTGTACTTTTTCATTATCGAGAGTGTCGATTTTTTTCTTCTGAGCAAGAACACGTTCGAGATTAGTATCTTCATCCCAATTATGAAAATCTAATTCCTTTACAAGCTCTGTTTTTGATATGTATTTAATTGTTTCTATATTTTTCTCTTCGTATTCTATTTTTCTCTTTTTATTCGGTTGATCTTGCCCGGGATCTGTATTTTTCTCTATTTCTTTATTGTTTCCATTTTTCTCCTGTTGATCTTGCCCGAAATATTTGATGTTTTGTTGTCGTAAAAATTCATCTATCCTTTCAACACAGTCTTTTAGCGTAGGTTCCGGTCTGACAAGTTGATCCAGTGTAGCCATGAGAGTAGCTTTAAATGAGTTAGCTTCGTGAGCATTGTCAAACTCTAAAATAGGTGAAACAAGTTCGAGTGTGTAATCTGCATCTGTTGCTATTTTCCACTTCTGTTCCCTGTGTGTGATTGTGCAGACCTTAATATGAGTGAAGCTTAGAATTTCACTATCATGAGTGCAAAATTCAATTTCGATACCAAATGTTTTGACAATTTGTTCAATTCGTTCTCCGATTTTACCCATTTTCTTATTCCTTTCTTGAATAACTTTAGCTGTTCCAATGTTTACCTAAAATGTCGGATGA
>DLXW01000093.1:8365-27587 GCA_003448685.1 Cyanothece sp. UBA12306 | reverse complement strand
ACGGCGGGGAGGATGTCAACAAGGTACAATCATAAAGAGGGATTGTTTGAGGGGCAAGCAGTGGGGATTACAGGAAAAAAACCAATTCTTGTAGCTGGGCTCGGTATTTCATTTGTTCTATGGCTTGGGGAATATTTACATCAAGAACTTGTGGCTATAGGAGAATGGGGGATAATGGGCGCGATCGCTGTTGGTTCCGGTTTTTGGTGGTGGAAAAATCGGGTTCAATCCCTTGATAATTCACCAAAAATTGTAAATTTAAGTTTAGAAACGGTTAAAAAATCCATTGCTAAAACCGAGACAATTATTGATCTTTTAGCGAAAGAAGCTCCCAATTTTGATCTATCTAGATTTGAAGCTCAATTAAACCAATTATCAGCTAGTTTTGACCGTCAAGAGCTTAAAATAGCTATTACAGGTGGTAAAAATGTTGGAAAAACTACTTTAAAGGAAATTTTAGAAATTAAAAATCCATCTAAAAATATTTCTTTGATCGAGACAGAAGCATTATTTAAAACAACAGAAACTACTGTAATTGACGCAGATTTAATTTTATTTTTAATTACTGGAGATTTAACTAATTCTCAATGGAAATTTTTGCAAAAATGCCAGCAAAATCATCAAAGATATATCTTGATTTTTAATAAACAAGATCAATATAAGCCTGAAGACAAAGCTCTGATTTTCAACCAAATACAACAGCGATTAGGAACTCAAACTAATTCTGGTGATCTTATTACTATTAATTCAGGTTCTTACAAAATAAAAGTCCGCCAGCATCAAGAAGATGGAACAGTTAAAGAATGGGAGCAAATCCAACCTCCCAACATCACGGATTTAATCAATCATCTCACAACAATTTTAGCTCAAGAAAAGACATCTTTAGTATGTTCAAGTATTTGGCGAGAAGTCAATGATCTACAACAACAAGTTAAAGATCGGTTGAATCAAGTGAGACGAGATCGCGCTATTCCTATTATTGAACAGTATCAATGGGTTGCCGCATCTACTGCTTTTGCTAATCCTGTTGCTTCCTTAGATTTGTTAGCCACCTTTGCTATTACTACTCAGATGGTAGTAGATTTAAGCGGTATTTATCAACAGAAATTCACCTTTGAACAAGGACAAAATATTGCTGGTACAATGGGTAAATTAATGGTTCAATTAGGGTTGGTAGAATTGTCGACTAATACCATTGTTAGTTTACTTAAAAGCAATGCAGTTACTTATATAGCTGGTGGCACAGTTCAAGGTATTAGTGCAGCGTATTTAACTAGGTTAGCAGGATTAAGTTTTATTGAATATTTACAAGAACAAGATCTTGATAATCAAGGCAAAAATGCCATAGATTTAACTAAATTAACCGAAAAAATCAAGCAAGTTTTTCAAAAAAATCAAAGAACTGTATTGGTACAAGAATTTGTCAAAAAAGCCATGGTTCGCTATGGATAATGTATATTATCTTGATTGAGAAATAACGAAACTATAGTCAAGAATTAAGAAAAAACAAATTAATATTTTAATGGGAGTAAATTAATGTTAGATTTAAGAATACCAAAGAAAGTATCAATCAAAAGATTAAACCTAGGAATTTAGCTATGAGTTGGACAAAAGTTCTTGCCACCGAAAAACTTCCTACCGGAAAGCGGGAAGTAGTCAAAGTAGGCGATCGCAACATCCTATTATTAAACCACGAAGGGCAATTATACGCCGTAGCCCGTCGCTGTCCCCACATGAATATTAAAATGACTAGGGGGAAAATTACCGAAGATGGGGCAATTGTCTGCCCCATGCACCGCAGTGCCTTTGATCTCAAGACAGGAAGCGTTAAAGAATGGACTCCCTTTCCTCCAGTTGTCGGAAAAATGATGGGAAAACTTTCTCCAGAAAAACCCCTCCCCGTGTTTCCGATTAAAGTAGAAGACGGTAGTATTTGGGTTGATGCTTAGTTCTGTAATGGAAAGTTGAGATTCACTCTCAAACTGCAAAAAATTAGAAAAAATCCGCCGAACATTATGACGATCGGTAAGTGTTTTGTTGCCTATCAAGATTGGGTGTTATTATAGTCTTTGGGTATCTTCCATGTCTCCGTCCATAGAGTTTTAAGTTCCCGAACACTAGTTTCTTTTTTTACATCACCCCAAGCGTCTTTTAAATCATTAATTTGCTTCTTTGTTAACTTCCAAGATAGGGGAGGATCGTATTTATTATTATCAGGAAAGCCAATATAAAAAGTTTTTACCTCAACTCCGTTTATGCTATTAGTCTGAAATAGACGTTGCTCACGAAATAACTTAAGTTCTCGAGCATTTCTAGCAAGTTGAGTTGAATTGCGGATACTATTAAGGGTTAGCAATGGCCCAATTATTTGTGCAAACCAGCCGGGGCTTCCTTTTTCTTTTGACTTTAATTTCTCTGCTGGAATTGCATCAATTTGAATTAATAAAACTCGTTTAACATTAACATTTTTACTTAAGGATTCTAGATGGTTATCTAACCACTCAATGGCAGTAAATAAACCAGCATTATCAAAAAAACCGCCATCTGCAACATGATAGTTATGAGTAAGACTTGTTTTGCTTTCATTTCTGGCGATCGGGGAAACATAGGGAAAGCTTGCAGATAGTCTAGCGGCGGTAGTAATCTCTAAGTCATATCCATTGTATAGGGTATGGAAGTCTAAGGCCTTTGGATCATCAAGAATCGATGGTGGCTCTGCTGTTAAATTCCCAAGAGTTTTATCATTCAATTTTATTGGAGAAATCAAAAAACGACGACCATCTTCGACTAAAGTAGCATTAAAAATTGGTATGGGAATTTGTCCATCGAGAACTTTTGTTCGCCAATTCCCTAATGTCGCTTCTGGCGTGTTTAGATATCTTTTCCAATCCCATTCTAAAGAATACCCACGATCACTGTATTTTGGATGATTATCAAAGCGATTTTTCAAAACTTCTATGGGATTTCCCCAAAATACTTTCCATAAATCAGGATAAGCAATTCCCCATGCAACAGAATTTAGCCAATTGGCAGTAGCATTGTAAATAATATCCCCACCATTATTTTGAGTATTTTCGATTTTTTCTTGATCAGGACAACCATTTGTCTCATTAAATTGATCGAGAAAGAACATAGTTCCCACAGACCCCCCAGATACGGAACTAATCAAACTAATCGATTGTGTAAATGAAGGACCTAGTTCTTCTTGTAAACCACACAAAACTTGGGCTGTCCAACCAGAGGCTTGAATCCCGCCACCACTGGTTGCTATAACGACTAAAGTCCGTCCGTTTTGCATTTTATCTTGTGATTGAAGACGTGCCTCAATTATCTTTTTCAAATCATCTTTTTTATTCCCGTCAATAGCAGTTTGAGAAAATTTCTTTAATTCAAAATAGTAATCTGTAGAGAGCAGTAAATACATAGAGCCTGAAAATCCGATCACTGCTAATACGATAGGAATATGCCAATAATCTGCAAAGAAAGTAACTAGACTAAAAATACCTGTTAAGAGCCCATTTAATAATAAAATATAAAGCAGTGCTGGAGCTTCATCCAGCTGAGTTAAACTACTTGAAGCTTTTTGTTTTTTTGGCAATTTATAGGGATTAAAAAATATAAAGAGTATTATATAAACTCCAATAAAACAAATAATTAATAGTAACAACTTAGAATCAATAATTAATCCTAAGAAACCAGAATTATTCCCTAATATTAATTGTTTTATCTGTTTAAAAAAGTTACTTATACAACCAACTGGGATATTAAATATCGATAAGACTGCATTCAATGCTACCAATAAAATGCTTAAAACAAATCCGACAAAGGCTGCCAATATTGTTTTCCAAGAATTATCATTATCTGCTACTGAGAGAATAATAGTAATAGCAAATGTAGGAAAAAGCAAAAAAGCAAGAAAAATGAGTTCAAAGTTTATAATTATATGTTGACTGAACCAATTAAATAATGACAATCCCCAGTTTACCAATACTATATTGGCTTGAGATAAAGATTCAGTTGAAATACCTGGAATCTGAAAACGAGATGGTGAGTTAGATAAAACAAACTCGAAAGAAGATACAATAATAATGGCTGTTGATGTGGTTAAAACCATCAATGCTATTAATTGCCGCAATCCCTCAATAACAAATAAATTTTTTAAAAGGTTAGAAACTCCTGGAATGATTCCTAAAATAGGCAATAAAAAAAATAATAATGCTGAAATAATTGGGACGCGCAATAGTGCAATGCACTGTCTTAACATGATTACAGATGAATCTTTACTTCCTAAAAATTGATAAAATATTACTAATAAAAATAAACAAAATATCCCCAATACCAAAAAGCCAATTCTACTACATATTTCTCTTGATTTATCAGAACTTATATTGTTTGATACCATAATCACAAAATCTTTTCTCAAAGAATACGCCTCAATCTTACTATATTGAGCTATTATTAATGATTAATTGATATTTTAATTTAAGATTTCAGTGAAGAGATTATTAATTCGTGCTAAGCAATAGGATTAAATTCTTAAGATTTATATTGCCGAATCATTGCTTGAGTTCCTTGTTCTTTTCCGGCTTCATTATCCATTTGGGATACCAATTTAAACAACTCAGTAGCTAATTCAACTCCAGGTAAATTTTCTTTTGAGTTTTCCATAGTTTCTTGAACCAAACGTAAATCTTTTAAGATGTGTTTAATAGCAAAACCTGGGTTATAATCTCCCCCAATAATCTTCGGTCCTAAATTTTCTAAAGCCCAAGAACCTGCCGCTCCTGTACTACAAACTTCTATCATTAAATTAGGATCAATTCCTTGTTTTTGTGCCATTTTTATTGCTTCGCACAAGGCTACCATGTGAACTGAACAAAGGGCTTGATTACACATTTTAACAGCTTGACCACTTCCTATTGGTCCACAGTGACGAATGGTTTTACCCATGGCCTCAAAATAGGGTAAACACTCTTGGAAATCTTCAATTTCACCCCCAACCATAATAGTTAAAGTTCCCTGTTTTGCCCCAATATCTCCTCCCGAAATGGGAGCATCGAGGAACCGTAATTGATACTCTTTTAATTGAGTTCCTATATTCCTTGCTGCCTCACTGCCAATGGTACTAAAATCTACCACTAATGCCCCAGATTTAGCATGATTAATTACTCCTTCCTCACCTAAAATCACTGCTTCAACATCAGGAACATCTCCCAGACAAGTAAAAATAAAATCCGCCCCCTCTACTGCTTTTCCAAGAGAGTCAAAGATAGTTACTCCAGCATCTTTAGCTACTTGAATTGTCGGACGATCAGGGCTACGATTCCACCCTTTGACCAGAAAACCTTGACGGACTAAATTAGCACTCATGGCTGAACCCATTAGTCCCAGTCCAAGAAAAGCAATTTGTTGTAATTGATAACTAGCCATTAGATAATTGATAATGATTAATTTTGAGTCTCTTCCCTATTCTGATTTTTGATTCGTGACTGATTAATTTTGAAGGCTTCATCTAATTGGAAAGGACGATAAACACGATAATTAATGTTGGGGAAAATATTATCAATTTCTGCTACTTTTTGCAACCAATCTGAATCAATGCTATGGGCTTTAACATCCTCATAAAGCTTATTAAAGCGTAGTAAATGGGACTTTGTGCGACGTACTGCATAGGGAACCATAGTACCTGTTTGCATAATAAATGCCCAGTCAGAAGATTGAGCCAGTAATAATTCTCGGGCTGCTTGATTTAACGCCTTCAACTCTAACTCTGATTCGGGTTCCAAACAACTCAGTTCAATCATCCGTTCCGCCGCTTTGTGGAGATGGGGATAAATCCAAGCTGTATTATCGTTCAACCAATATTCATGAAAACCTTTATAACCCCAACTAGATTGAGAAGGACGACAGACTTGTTGAGTAGGATGATCGCGTAAATAGTCCGCCAAATGGATCATATCAAAAGTGTTTTGATCGTACCAAACTTTACGAAATAGATAGTCAATAAACCAAGGACCTTCATACCACCAATGGCCAAATAATTCGGCATCATAGGGAGAAACTATCAGAGGTGGACGCTGCATAATTTCAGCCAAATTCCTCACTTGTTGCTCTCGATTATACATAAAGTTGCCAGCGTGTTCTGCTGCCTTTTCTCGGGCCCAATAGGGGTCGTAGGGAGCTTTATCTGATAGTCCTACCTCACGACCGGTAATTTTATGATACTTGATGCCAATATTTTTCCGTTGACCATCGGGCATAATATAGGGTTTTATATACTCATATTCCGCTTCCCAACCCAAATCTTTGTAAAATTCCCTATATTCCGAATCCCCTGGATAACCAACTTTTGCCGACCACACCTGCTGAGAAGATTCGTGATCTCGGCCAAAAGCTGCCACTCCAGTTTCTGTAAAGATAGGAGCATAGGTTCCATAACGGGGGCGAGGACGGGCCGATAAAATGCCATGACCATCCATGAGGAAATAACGCAGCCCCGCATCAGCTAACATCCTTTCTATGCCCTCATAATAAGCGCATTCAGGTAACCAAATTCCTTTAGGAGGACGGCCAAAATTTTCCTCATAATGTTCGCAGGCCACCTGAATTTGAGCCCAAACTGCTTGAGGGTACATTCTCATCAAAGGAAAATAACCGTGGGTAGCACCACAAGTAATAATTTCTAGGTTATTACTATCGAGAAATTGTTTGAAAGCTAGGACTAAATCCCCTTGATAACTTTCCCATGTTTCTCTAATTTGGGCAAATTCCTGGACATAATAATTAGCTAAATATAGAAGATGTCCATTGTGTTGATGACGCTTAACTTCTTTTTCGGCTAGTTCTTGTAACTTACTTAAATGCTCCTCGTACCGTTGCTGTAGTAAGGGATCTCGTAACATAGAAACCAAAGAGGGAGTCAGACTCATGGTCATCTTAAAATCTACTCCCTCTCGTTTTAATCCTTCAAACACACGCACAAGGGGTATATAGGTTTCTGTGATTGCTTCATAGAGCCATTCTTCTTCTAAGACATAATCACTCTCAGGATGTCGCACAAAAGGTAAGTGAGCGTGTAAAACCAAGGCCAAGTAGCCAAGAGCCATAATCTTATTTTCCGAAAAGGGATAAAATTTCAGTTTTTAGGGTTGAACTTTCAAATCAAGTCCCGTAGATTTTATACTATCTTTAGATTATGTACTACCCTAGTTAATTAAAGACGGACTTCTAATTCTTCCTTGAGATCATCTACCGATGATATTGTACCATTTCTAGCTTAATTGTCTATTTTGTTAATAGATATTAGAATCAATCCAATTAGATGACTTTTGGCCGATTAACATTTCGATTTTACCCTATTGTTACGTATTTAGTCTTGACATAAAGTGCTAGAACCCCCCAACTTCCAAACAACTGCTGGATCTGACATTCTCGAATCAATGTCAATTCAGCTTCTGTTGTTTGTTGATGAGCGTCCGAGTTCTCATGAACACATTCAGCAAATCGAGCACTATCTAAAAAGTCTCAAAGCAGATTATCCTTATCAATTGGAAATCATTGATATTCACGAACAACCCCACTTAGTGGAGTATTTTCGTCTGGTGGCTACTCCTGCGCTAGTCAAAGTTTCCCCAGCACCGAGACAGACATTAGCTGGAAGCAATATAGTTAATCAACTGAAGAAATGGTGGCCGCAATGGCAAGTCGCCCTGCAACAATTTCAGAAAAATAACTCAAACAATGGGCAGCAGAAGGAACAAGTAAAAACTCATGCTCTTAATTCTGTTGGATATTCAGCCGAATTAATGAAATTATCTGATGAAATTTTTCGTCTCAACAAAGAAAAAGAAGAATTGCTACAACAGTTGAAATTCAAAGATCAAGTCTTAGCTATGTTAGCGCATGATTTGCGCAGTCCCTTAACAGCAGCTTCCATAGCGGTTGAAACCTTAGAATTAGCTCAAAATCAGCCAAATATAGAACGTTATGCCCAATTAAAAGAACAACTGTATCAACAAGCTCGTAAACAATTTCGTGTTATGAACCGTTTGATTACGGATATTTTGCAAGCCTCAAAAACAATGACAGCTAAGTTATCAGTCCATTATCAAGATGTATTTTTACAACTGTTAGTGGGAGAAATTCTCACTGGATATGAGGATTTATTTGCGGAAAAATCCCTAACTTTGCTCAAAGATATTCCTCAAGATGTTCCTCCCGTTTATGCAGATGAAGAATCAATTCGCCAAGTGATCGTCAATTTGTTAGATAATGCAATTAAATACACTCCGTCAGGAGGGAAAGTGACAGTTTCGATTTTGCACCGCACCAGTCAGAAAGTACAGGTAAGTGTCGCGGACACCGGGCCAGGTATTCCTGAAGAAAAACAGGAGCGAATTTTTGAAGGTCATTTCCGTCTCAAACGCGATCAAGAAAAAGAAGGCTATGGCTTAGGTTTGTCCGTCTGCCGCAAAATTATTCGTACCCACTATGGACAAATTTGGGTCGATAGTGTACCAGGACAGGGGAGTTGTTTTCACTTTACATTACCTGTCTGCCGTTAGATTGTTCCTGGAATGGGGAACAATTTGTGAGGAGTTCTATTAATTATCTTTTGATTCGGTAAAAATTTCTGTGGTGGATAAGGGAAAAGAGTATAGGAGAAGGACAGAAGAAAAATGAACTTCATCACTCTCGAAACCTTGATCCAACAAATACAGCGCAATATCTTGATGTCCAGGAAAGTATCCTTCAATTATCTTTTGGAAATGAACAAAGTTATTATCATTGTCAACGCCGAGGTGAACCCTACCGGAACTATGACTCTGGCTTCACCGACAACGAATACAATGGTCGCCGGTTTACAACGGGCGATTAATTCTGATTCTGCTCACATCCGAGTAGAAGTCCTTCCGTCAGCTTCTTTGTGGTCAAAAGCTTTGACACTGCGCGAATCAGAACAGAATTTAATTTACTGTCCTCTAACCATTGAGATTCCACCGCAATTGTCATTTCCTGGTCAAAAAATTTATCAGTCTTGTAAAGACATTTATGGGCGACGAAAATGGGTCGAAGAAAACCTAGGCTTCAAAACCAGTATTGGTAATGCTTGGTTAGGAGATTTATGGCTTCCCGTAGTATTAACTGATCACGAAACTCTGTATCAACCCATTATTGGTGAAGGGTTTATGCCTAATTCCTATGAACAACCCATCAATTTGAACCATAAGGTGTATAAGTCTCTTCACTATCTAGCAGATCAGTTTTTAGAGTCTTTTGATGCTCCACCGTCAGTTTATTTGCTACAGTTTAGCTTAATCGATAATGAGATTGTTTTTGACAGATTTTGGCCTTTTCCGGCAGCTCCTGCCATCGCTTCTTTAAAACAGCACGCACCAGATCTTTTTACCCAGTACTGGAACTGCTTGAGTGAGCAACCAGCGGTCAAGTCAAGCCAAGAAAAATCAGTTCGCTCTAAGACAAAAGGGAAAAGTTCAAGAAGTCAGAAGTCAGAAGTGTGAAGTTCCTCTCTACCCTGCGGCACGATTGCACGAAGTATCAATTTGAAGTAGAAGGTCTTAACTTACAAAATTATCAAGCGATCAAGGATCACTCAATCAAACTCTCGAATATTCTAAAGTCAACACCTTAGAGTTGAAGATAATTAGGGACTTCGCTATATTAAAGCCAAAAACAAACCCAGAAAATCTTCAATAGGTGAAATTATGTCTCAAATATCACTCTGGGTTCTCGCCCAGCTTGAATCCTCGTCATCGGTTTCTCCGACACAAGTATCCCCCGAATCTTTGTTCAAACAAGTTGTTAGTGTTGTCGGACAAGATTTTTTTGTCTTAGGGAAAGCGATTGTAATTTTGGTGGTGGGTTGGATCATTGCTCGTCTGGTTAGAGGAGTGATCCACAAAATCCTTCATCAAACTGAAATTGATAATCAAATTGCTAACTGGATTAGTGGAGGAAATGAAGGGGATGATGCAATCCCCATCGAGAAATGGCTCGCTGATTTTGGCTATTGGCTGATTATACTCTTCACTGTTGTTGCTTTTTTAAATACTATCAATCTAGAAGCAGTTTCTCAGCCTCTCAATGCTTTACTACAAGAAATAACCGGATTTTTACCAAAACTCTTGGGATCAGGTATTCTATTGGGGGTTGCTTGGGTTTTAGCCAGTTTAATCAAAATGATTGTCATTCGCCTCTTAGGTGGATTGGGAATTGATGAAAAATTGCAGCAAAATGTTGGAGCAACAGAGTCAGAAAATCAAACTTCTCTCGAAGAAACCATCGGTAATGCCCTGTATTGGTTTATCTTTCTGCTGTTTTTACCTTCTATTCTTAGTACCCTCAATTTAGAGGGAACCCTAGTCCCAGTACAAACACTCCTTAATAATATTTTAGGTATTCTGCCTAATATCTTAGCTGCCGTCATAATTGGGGCAGTTGGTTGGACTGTTGCTCAGATTGTTCAACGAGTAGTAACTAATCTTTTAGCTGCCACTGGAGTTGATCAGCTCGGAACTAAATTGGGTTTATCCACGGAAAGGGGTAGTCAGTCTCTATCTCAAATTTTGGGAACTATTGTCAATGCTTTGATTTTAATTCCTGTGGCAATTACGGCGTTAGATGCCCTGAAAATTGCTGCTATTTCCCAACCAGCAACGGAAATGCTCAACCAAGTGTTGAATATGCTGCCTAAACTCTTTGCCGCTACAGCAGTTCTTGGAGTTGCCTATGGGGTTGGACAATACCTCTCGGAAATGGTTAGCAATATTTTGAAGAGTGTGGGATTTGATAATATTCTCTATTGGTTAGGATTATCCCAGATTCAAGAGTCAAATTCAGCACCAACTACCCCCGAAGAGGGAGAAACTGCTGTAATTGAACCAGAAGGCACTCCATCGCAATCTATACCGACTCGCACTCCTTCTCAATTAGTGGGGATGATTGTCTTAGTAGCGGTGATGTTCGTGGCTGCTTTGACAGCGGTTGATATTCTCAAAATTGAAGCTCTAAAAACAGTAGTTGGTACTTTGTTGGTTATTGCTGCGCAAGTTTTGGTAGGATTGGTAGTCTTGGCATTGGGATTATATTTATCTAATCTGGCCTTTAATTTGATCACCAGTGCGGGAACTCGTCAGTCTAAATTTTTAGGACATACTGCCCGAATTTCTATTCTAATTCTCGTTTCAGCCATGGCCCTGCAACAGATGGGATTAGCGACCAATATCGTTAATTTAGCATTTGGTTTATTAGTCGGTGGCATTGCGGCTGCGATCGCCCTAGCTTTTGGGTTAGGAGGAAGAGATGTGGCAGCTGAACAATTGCGCGAGTGGTTAAGTCAATTAAAACAAGAATAAACAACAAAAAGGGGTTAGGTTTTCCTAACCCCCATGAACCTCTACCAGCAAAGTCATTAAACTTTAAAAGTTTTTTATGGGTTTTTAGCCTATAAAAATTCAGCGTGACTCAATTTTATACCAAGTCCTTCTTATTTTAATCGTTGATGACTAGAGCCTTACTTCATAATTTTAAACAACAGATGTTAGAGATAATGTATACGATGTATGATTTTGTGTATACGTTCGTGTATATTTTAAGATGTGTTCGACAAAACTATGGTGGAGTGGAAAAATTAGGTTACAGTGGCTAGGAGTCAGATTATTGTCAATAAAAATAATGGAACAGTTAAAACCTAAAATTTCTTTAGAAAATTTGATTAAAATTTATGGTAATAAACCTCGAACTGCCCTCCAATTATTTCGAGAAGGAAAAAGCAAAGATGATATTTTAAAGTTAACCAATCAAGTGGTAAGTATTGCAGATATTTCTTTACAGATTAATCAAGGAGAATTGTTAGTAATAATGGGTTTGTCCGGTTCGGGAAAATCAACTCTAGTTCGTTGTATTAACCGCTTGATTAAACCCACCAGTGGACATATTTACATTGATGGTGAAGATGTAGCCCATGTTAATGAAAAAAGAATGCGAGAAATACGTTTACAAAAAATATCAATGGTGTTTCAACAATTTGGTTTATTCCCTCATAAAACTGTGGTAGAAAACGTAGAATATGGGCTAAAAATTCAAGGAATGGAGCAAGTGAAACGCCATAAAAAAGCAAGAGAAACTTTAGCCATAGTAGGTTTAGAAAAGTGGGCCAAGTATTTACCTTCTTCTTTAAGTGGAGGAATGAAACAAAGAGTTGGTTTAGCTAGAGCTTTAGCTACAGATGCAGAAATCTTATTAATGGATGAACCTTTTGCAGCACTTGATCCTCTGATTAGACGAGAAATGCAAGAAGAATTACTCCGTATACAACAAGAATTCCACAAAACAATTATTTTTATTAGTCATGATATTTACGAAGCTTTTAAAATAGGCGATCGCATTGCTGTTATGAAAGAAGGAAAAATGGTTCAGGTAGGCACCCCAAAAGAAATTATGAATCAACCTGCTAATGATTACATTCGTGATTTTCTGCAAGACATATACTATGCTAGAGATCTCCTAAAATAAGATTATTATTAAACAATGTTCAGCCAACAATTACCAAAATTGAATTTAAAAATAGTCCTGATGATTTTGTTAACAAGTTTAATCGCTTGTCAACAAACACCTCCATCACAAGATAATACAACACAATCTAATCAAAAACCGACCTTACGGACTGCCCATAGTACCTGGGTAGAAGAACATTTTCAAACAGAAATTGTGAAAATAGGCTTAGAAAAACTGGGTTATAAAGTGGAAACTCCTCAAGAAATTGAATATCCACCTATTTATATTTCTTTAGCTAATAGAGATTTAGACTATAGTGTAATTTTCTATCATCCTGCCCACACACAATTCTTTAACAATGCTGGTGGGGAAGAAAAGCTAAAAACACTGGGTGTTCTTACCCCTGATGGTATACAAGGATATCAAATTGATAAAAAAACAGCCGAGGAATATAATATTACCAATATTGAACAATTAAAAGATCCAAAAATTGCTAAGCTATTTGATTCTGATGGTGATGGAAAAGCAAATTTAGTTGGTTGTAACGCAGGTTGGGGTTGTGAATTAATTATAGAACACCATCTCGATGCTTATAAACTCAGGGATACTGTTGAACATAATCGAGGACAATACACCGCTTTACTCGCTGATAGTATTACTCGCTATAAGGAAGGAGAACCCATATTATTCTATGCCTATAATCCCCATTGGGTTAGTGCTGTGTTAAAACCCGATCAAGATGTCGTTTGGTTAGAAGTTCCTTTCACTTCTGTTCCAGAAAAAATGGGTGATCTCACAGAAAAAGATACCTCAGCCAATGGTAAAAATTTGGGTTTTCCTAACACTGAACAACGTATTGTAGCTAACAAACAATTCTTAGAAAATAATCCCATCGCTAAACGTTGGTTTGAATTAGTCCAAATTCCTGCTGAAGATATTAATCAAGAAAGTCTAAAGATTAAGGAAGGAGAAAACAAACCAGAAGATATTCGTCGTCATGCTCAAGAATGGGTAGCCAATAATCAAGAATTATTTGATAGTTGGATTGAACAAGCTAGTAATCAATAAACTAAAAGTCAAATATTTTGATGTCTGAATTATTAATTTATTATCTAATGTCTACTCAAAATGTATCAGGGATAGATACTATCTTAAACCCCTTTCAACTTTATACGATTCCTCTTGATGATTGGATTACTCAATTTATTAATTTTATTGTTAATAACTTTCGTCCCTTTTTTCAAGCTATTAGCTTTCCTATTAGTTGGATATTAAAAAGTATAGAATGGTTTTTTCTTGCCATTCCTCCTCTAATTTTTATCATAGTTCTTGGGATAATTACCTGGAAATTGGTAGGAAAAAAAATTGCTATTTATAGCATCATATCCTTAATTTTAATTGGTTTTGTCGATATCTGGGAACAATCAATGGTATCTTTAGCACTAGTGGTAACAGCAGTGGTATTTTGTCTGGTTGTTGGTATTCCCGTCGGTATTATTTGTTCTAAAAATGATCGCATTGAACAAGTAATTCGTCCTCTGCTAGATGTGATGCAAACCCTTCCCTCCTTTGTCTATCTTGTTCCTGTAGTCATGCTGTTTGGTATTGGAGAAGTACCTGGGGTAATTGCCACAATCATTTTTGCGATCCCTCCCCTAATTCGTTTGACTAATTTAGGCATTAGACAAGTTTCCCCAGAAGTAGTTGAAGCTGCGATCGCCTTTGGTTCAACTCCTCTACAAGTGTTGTGGGAAGCACAAATTCCCCTAGCCATGCCAACCATTTTAGCAGGGGTTAATCAAGCTATTCTGATGGCTTTATCTATGTCCGTTGTTACCTCCATGATTGCTGTCCCAGGACTCGGACAGATGGTATTACAAGGAGTGGGTCGTTTAGATGTGGGATTAGCTGCTGTAGGGGGTTTAGGGATTGTTTTGTTAGCAATTATGCTCGATCGTATCACCCAATCTAGTAGATTTTCTTAATTATCACTAACGAAACTACTCTTAATTGTTTATCTACAAAATAGGTTTACTAAAAAGCAAATTCTGTATTCAGCTTATTACCGTTGATAGTGTTAGCCAAGCGATCGCTAATCCTGATACACTGATTTTAAGTCAGAGAACTACGCATCAAAAAAGGATTTTATCAATGGGATTAGTTATTAGTACCGTTAACATGAAAGGTGGAGTAGGTAAAACCACTTTAACAGTTAATTTAGCCACCTGTTTAGCTAAATATCATGGGAAACGGGTATTGGTATTAGATCTAGATGCTCAAATTAGTGCTACTCTCAGTTTAATGTCTCCCCATGAGTTCGCTAATACTCGCAAAAAACGCCGCACCCTCAGTTATTTACTCGATAATATTATTCAACCTAATCCCTACAGTAAACTCGATATTCATGATATTATCCAACCCTATATTTGTGATATTGAAGGGTTAGATTTGTTGCCAGGTGATCTAGAACTTTATGATGAATATATTGTTTCGGAAACTCTTCACAAACAAGCAACTATTGTCGATAATCCTAATTTTGAAACTGTTTGGAATCATTTTGAAAGGGTTTTAATCCAGAAAATTATTAAATCAGTGATCGAATACTATGATTTTGTGATTATGGACTGCGCTCCTGGGTACAATCTTTTAACCCGTAGTGGTTTAGCTGCTAGTAATTATTATTTACTTCCTGCTCGTCCCGAACCTCTATCAATTGTGGGTATGCAATTATTAGAAAGACGTATTGCTAGGCTAAAAGAAAGCCATAAAAATACTGAACCTTTAAATCTTAATTTATTAGGAGTTATCTTTATTGCTTCAGGGGGAGGTTTACTCAGTCGCTATTACAATCGGGTCATCAAAAGAGTTCAACAAGATTTTACCCCGCGTCAATTATTTAATACTTCCATTCCCATGGATGTTAATGTTGCCAAAGCTGTTGATACTTTTATGCCAGTAGTTACAGCGATGCCTAATTCTAGTGGTTCTAAAGCTTTTATTAAATTAACGGAAGAGTTTTTAGCTAAGTTACCTTCCAAGTAGTTCAATAACTACTTATTAACAGGACTTTGGCATCCCTGAAGAACCTTAGCTAAATAGGGGAAAAAAGGTAGAAACCATTGATCCCAAATTACTTCCCCTTTACCGGTTTTGGCGATTAATTCATTAACTGTTTTTCGCCAAGCAGCATTATCTTCTCCATCGGGAAGAATCATTCCATAGGCAGCACAAAAAGGGCGATCATCTTTAAGAGGAGTAAGAATATTATAACTATTAGGGTTTAATTGCAAAGCTAAAGTAGTTCCCATTAATAAAATACCATCACTGGCAAATCCTTCAATTTTTCCTTGTTGTACTGCTTCAATTCCCTGACGACGATTCAAAAAACTATTATTGATCTGTTCTGGAGAATAAACTTTTTTAATATCTTCTTCATTGGTTGTATTTTTAATAACTCCAATAGTTCCTTTTATAAGAGCTTCTTCTTGAACTTGTGGCTTAGTAAAAACTTGAGTTGCTGTCACAAAAAAAGGCTGAGAAAATTTAATATTAGATTCCTTTTCTCGCTGTAAATTAATAGTATTTGGCCCACATTCAAAATGTGCTATTTTATTTTTAACTAAATCCCATCGATTTTGTGTTGTAGATTTAATTAACTCTAACTTGATTTTTTTATTCCATTTTTGTCCAATAATTTTTGTTAGTTCCTGACCAAAATCCTGACAATAACCCTCGTAACTATTACCTAAACCAAAAAGAGGTGAGTCTTGTCTGATGCCTATCTTTAAAATTCCTGTTTCTTTGATATCTTCTTCAAAAGACTTTGCCCAAGTTAATTGGGGTAAAAAAAATGATAAACTTAAGCCATAAATAGTTAATAAAAATTTTATTTTTTGTAGCATGAATCAATCAATTAGTAAGGGATTATTAAAGTAAGTTGAAATCTGTTATTTTTTTCTACAAAAATACTATAATTATCCTAGATCATAATAATAAATCAGGAATTAACAATTGGTCTTGAAAGTTTTTGTTTACGGAACCTTAAAACCAGGAGAATGTAACTATCGCAGTTATTGCCAAAAAAAAGTGATAGAGATAATCAAAGCCTATACTTATGGACAACTCTATCACCTTAGTTTAGGCTATCCGGCTATGACCAGAGGAAACCAAAAAGTCCAAGGTTACTTGCTAAAATTTTTTGATGATACAGTTTTACAAAAACTAGATGATCTCGAAGATTATTATCCCTTGAGATCTCCCCAAGATAGCCAATATTTACGACAAAATCTAGTTATCTATTCCCCAATAGGAGAACTCCTAGGGGAAGCTTGGGGATATCTGATGACTGTTGAAAAAATTAAGCAATTAGGCGGTAAACTAATTACTTCAGGATGGTGGACTCAAGACAAGGATTACTAGGTATATTACCGAGCAGACAGCGGAATTTCCACGGTTGGACGATTTAGAGCAATAGTCAGGGGTTCAGCCTCTATATCGGTCATTTGGGGAGCAATATCAGCAAAATGAGGCGATAAAGTCCCGTCACGCCCATAAAAGTTAGAAATAACTCCCACCACAAGGGCGGCGATCGCTATGCCACCACAGACAGCGAGTCTTCTATTCTGGTTTTGATGATCAATAGCCTTAAAGACTTCCTGAGATAATTTCTCACTTGAGTGCGAACTCTCAGGAATGGTCATTGTCGGCATTTCTCGTTGTATACGAGAAAGTTGTCGATATAGTTGATGAAATTGAGGATCACTGTCTAGCCATTGCTGGACTTGCTTGCGTTCTGCTGCTGTTGCTTCTCCATCTAGATAGGCACTCAACAACTCAAAACGCTCAAATTGATCATTCTCATTCATATCACTGGTATCGGTGGCGGATGGCCAATCTTCGTGTTCAAAGTTAGACATCATGATAAACCTCTCCAAACAGCTAAACCAAAGCACTTGGTTGCGGAGACGTATGCTAAATGATAGCAATGTCATGACACCCCTCACCAAAGAATTAATAATTGATAATTAAGGGTCATATATGTTATCAATTATTGAAGGACAATCACCATTAGGGTGATTTCCTGGTCAAGTTAGTCTAGATATTGTTGTAGCACTGATTGTAACTTAGCTCTAGCACGAGCAATCCGAGATTTAACGGTTCCTAAAGAAACGCCGGTTAATTGGGCAATTTCTTCGTAGGCCATGCCTTCAATTTCTCGTAAAATGATGGTTGTGCGAAAGGCTTCAGGTAAATCGGCGATCGCTAATTTTAAGCGGTCATAAAATTCCCGAGTTGCTAAATTATCATCAGGACTTGGATAATCCGAAACAATATCCCATTCAATTTCTCCATCATCGACGCGCCGAGGTGCATCTAAAGAAATTGGATGACTAACCCGTTTGCGCTTGCGCAATTCATCGTAAAACAAGTTAGTAGCGATGCGACTTAACCAACCACGGAATTTTACTGGTTCATTAAGGCGCTTAATATTGCGATAAACTCGAATCCAGACTTCTTGTGCGAGATCTGCTCTATCTTGCCAATCTGGGGCTAAATGATAGAGAATTCTGTCTACATGGGACTGATAACGACTTAGCAGTTCAGAGAAAGCAGCCCTATCAGGGTGAAAGCCCTCTTGACAGTACAAAATCAAATCGTAGTTTGAAAGTTTCTCTGGAGAATCCGAGAGTTGATCTGGACCAACAAGCTTACCAATTTCTGTTGTTTTCGCTGTTGACCAGGATGCAGGAATTGCTTGACTCATGAGCTTACCCAATCCGTAATTACTCCTCACATTAATACCCTGAGACGGCCAAATTAACAAGCAAGTTCCCACTTTTTTGATTGTCCCCATCTTAGTTTCTATTCGGGAGCTAAAGACTTGAGTAAAGCCGTCATTTTCTCAAGTACATCTTGTCGGTCGGGTTTTTCCAGGGGATTTCGGTCAGGAACAATTGGACATTCAATATAGCGTCTTATCCCTTCTTCTACTTGCTGTACAATCAGAGTTTGTAGTTCTTCTTTCGCTCGCTGACGTTGATATTGAGCCCCTTCTTCGGTGGTAGCATAAAGGGGGGGTAAGCGGTTCAGGGCATAGGCTGCAATATCTCCTACATCTGGATTAGCCAAGTTTTTGCCGCTTGCATCAGCTTGATTGGTATTTTTAGTCTCAAGCTCAGCCATTCTGCTAATTGCTTCACTAAGAACTAATTCTTCCATAACGTTGATAAATTGTTTGCGAGGCATGGCGGTTACTTCTCCAGTTAATAAAGCTCCCATCAGTTGGTCCAAAGCCATATATTCTTCTAGAGGTAGTTCAGCAGCTGATTCGCAAATACGTCCTACCTCTGCTTCCATGATTGGAGTGAGATAGCCGTCTTCTAACGCGCGTTCGACAATGTTTTGAATACTCATACCATAAAAAGTTATTAGCTTTTAAGATTAATCTTGTTAGCAATTATCAATAATTTTCAGTCAGATTGACACTTCCATCATTAATTGAAGCAAGCAATATGATGGGGGATTTGATAGCTTAAATCCAATTTTATCAAACAAAAGGCAGGGAAATTAGGGGCAAAAAGCAAGATTTTTGGTTGAGCTTCAGACCTTTGAGTTTCTGCCCTAATTTAGACATACCATCTCCTAATTATTTAGAGCAGTTTTCTAATCAAGAGACGGTACTTAACGAAGTCTCCAAGTCAGAAGT
>DLXW01000093.1:493-8254 GCA_003448685.1 Cyanothece sp. UBA12306 | reverse complement strand
TTTATGCCCCGCCCCAAAAACTGTTTGCAGTTTCGACTGAGACTTTAACGGTAGCTCAGTCGAACGCTTTGCCGAATGTCTTTAAAAGAACAGGTTTTAGAGGCAATTTTTCTGAATCAAAACCTAAATACCGTCCACCTTTCCCACACCTCCGGTCACTCACTGAACCAAAATACTGGTACAGTCAATTAAAAACTCCTACAAATCCCTGCAAAAATCCAGCAAAATTGAACTTTGTGCTAAATATCACCGCGAATTTCTTCTATCACCCCATCACGGACGACAATTTCGACATTCAATTTTTTGATTAAGTTTTCTCCCTTTTCAATGCGGAAAAATCCTTCCATCTGTCCTTGAACAACTTCTTGTTCTAACTCAAATAGTTGAACTTGCTGCATTTGTTGTAAAAATTTATTTTTACGTTCGAGCATTTCGCTCTTTTGATCATTAACTTGTTGTTGAATGTTCTCTATTTGTTGTGCTGTTTCGGGACCTGGAGGAGAAACGCTTTTTTTTTGGATTTCTGTGATCGCTCGTTGACCCTGCATATCCAATTGCTGCATTTGCTCATCGAGTTGGCTAATTTGAGATTGAAGGGTCTGTTGTGCTTCTTGTCTCCACTGGTTGGTGACGATAACTTTGAGGGTAATTGGTCTTTTTAGCAGCAAGCTAGTGTTTATGTCATCCATAAGGGTTTTATCCTTGATAAACTTTGTTTTTGTAGTAATTAGGGTTATTAACCTTGATTAGTTGGTCAAGATTGGCAGGTTACTTTTTTAACTCCCCTACAAACTATACTTGAATATGGCGACGTTGGTTAAATTACATTTTTAACATTTAGCTAGTCTAAACTGATCAAGTTTTTGGAACTTTATGACCATAGCTTGAACCATTAATTGTCTTTATCTCTAAATTCACTTATTTTTTGAAAAACCCGTCTCCTAAAAATATTTAATAGCTAAATCATGTTACTTTTTCAATTAATTTCTGAACTCTGCATTTAACTTCATCTCTAACTCGATGAAAAGTTTCTTTACTTTTTCCATCAGGATCTTCTAATTCCCAATCTTCAAATATTTCCTGGGCTACCCATTCTTGAGGTAAATTGACCCCACATCCACACAAGGAAATTACTGCGTCATAATCTTCGGCTTTAAATTCATCCAATGGGTTAGAAGTTTGATCACTGATATCAATACCAATTTCTTCCATTACTTGAATTGCTGTAGGATGAACTCTACTGGCTTCTAAACCAGAGCTAGTTACTTCGATTTTACCTTGTCCTAGGTTTCTAGCAAAGCCTTCTGCCATTTGGGAACGACAGGAATTTCTTTTACAAACAAACATTACTTTTTTCATGATTTAATTAACCTCGATAAATTATTTCGAAATTTTAAGGCAACGGGGATCAAGTAAGGTCGCTTTCTCTGGATCTCGAGGAAACCAAAAAGCTGTTTTTTTACAAAACTCTACTAACATTAACATAACTGGAACTTCAATTAATACTCCCACGACAGTTGTTAAAGCAGCACCAGAATTTAAACCAAATAACATCACAGCAGTGGCAATAGCTACCTCAAAATGATTACTAGCACCAATTAAGGATGCGGGAGCCACATCTTCATAGTATAGATTTAATTTTAATCCAATAATATAGGTGATAAAAAATATGAAATTAGTTTGGATAAATAGGGGAATGGCAATTAATAAAATATGCCAAGGATTATTGACAATTAAGTTTCCTTTAAAAGCAAATAATAAGACTAAAGTAACTAACATTGCGCCAATAGCAACTGGGCTAAGATAGTGTAGAAATTGTTTTTCAAACCATCGTTTACCCTTATTTTTTAAGATCCAATAACGGCTATACATCCCCACAGTTAGAGGTAAAACGACATAAATTAAGACCGAAAATAAAATCGTTTGCCAAGGAATTTCTAAATTATTAGCTGCTAATAACCATTTTCCCAATGGTGCATACAAAAATAGCATAGCTAAAGAGTTAATAGCGACCATGACTAAAGTATGACCTTGATTACCGTAGGAGAGATAGCCCCACATCAAAACCATCGCAGTACAGGGGGCAATACCTAATAAAATTGCTCCTGCAATATAAGAGTTGGATAAGGTGACAGTTTTCCCTAAAATTACTTCAGTTTGTGTCAAAAATGGTAAAAATAAGTTGCCTAAAAAAAATTGAGCAAAAGCAACCATAGTAAAGGGTTTGACTAACCAATTTATGGCTAAAGTTAACAGAACAGGTTTCGGTGTTTTAGCTGCTTTTACTGTTTGGGTAAAATCAATTTTAACCATGATGGGATACATCATGAAAAAAAGACAAATAGCAATAGGAATAGAAACATTATGAATACTAAAACTATCTAAGGTTTGGGCAACTTCAGGAAATAGTCTACCGAGGAAAATCCCGAGAATAATACAGATAAATACCCAGATAGTCAGGTACTTTTCAAAAACATTCAGATTTCCCCCTGCTTGAATAGCTTTGGGGTTAACATTAGGTTGAGATCTGCTCATTTTTTAGTTAATTATTTCTCTTAAGTAGGTAACTATAAATTACATTGTTTAATTTAATATAGATTGCCTTAATTGAGGGATAAAAGAACTTTTAACACCCCTTTTTGTTGTGCGTGTTCAAAAGCTTTGAGTCCATCGGTTAAAGAATACCGTCCTTGAATTAAAGGCTGTACATCTATTTTACCTTGAGACAATAATTCCAGGGCTTGTACAAAAGGACCACAACGAGAACCGATAACAGTGATTTCATCGACCACTAATGCAGAAGCATCTAAAGTCAATTTTCCAGCATAGGTACTTTTTAGCACGAGAATACCCCGCGATCGCAAACTGCCTCGGGCTAGGTCGAAACCGGCCGGATTTCCAGTACAATCAACAGCAAGATCAAAACTTCTGGGGATTACATCATCAGCAAACCCTGTTTTAATGTCTCTTGTGGCTAAATTAGCTAATTTTTCGGCATGACGACCGATAACCAACAGATCGCATCCGGTTAAAGCTAAGGTTTGGGCGACTAATTGGCCTAACTTTCCATCCCCCACTACTAAAACTTTTTGATTAGCATCGATGGAGACCTGTTCCTGAATTTCTAGGGCTGCGGCCAAGGGTTCAGTAAAGGTTGCTACATCGTTACTGACATTTTCAGGAACTTGATGGAGGTTGGCTATGGGTAGGGTTAAATAATCAGCAAATGCCCCATTACGATTTACAATACCCAAAACTGTCCGATTTTCACAATGGGTAGGAACTCCTTGACGACAGAAGCGACATTCTCCGCAGGCCGCATTAATTTCCCCGACAACTCGCTGGTTAAGTAGGTTGGGTGGTCCTTGTTCCACAATTCCCACAAATTCATGGCCAATAACCCCTTGATAGGGATAATAACCTCGAATTAACTCTAAATCTGTATTGCAAATTCCTGCTTGCAGAACTTTGACTAAAGCTTCTCCCTCCGAAGGTTTAGGGGTCGGAAGATCTGTTCGCAATTGTAATTGATTATTTTCTAACCAGAGTCCTTTCATGGGAAAATTAGGGAATAGATAATAGACGAATTTTATGATAACTGAATTTTAAGAAACTCGATGGCTATCTAATCTTTGTTTGATCCAATTCATACAATCATCGGGATCGGTAAATAAAGTCGGTGCAGCAATATTTCTTAATTCATGAGGCAAATAATGATCATAGTAACATTTGCCTCGTTCTTGATGCAAAATAATCAGATTATTTTGGTAAGTATAACGCTGTTGAAAATAATCATTATCTAATGATGAATCTTGGTTTTGATCAAGGTGGTTTTCAGCAATTTCAATAATTTCTCTCAGGTTGTTAGAACAAAGTCCAGAGGGATTTTTGGCTTTGTGAAATTGATTTTTGTATCCTTGTGCGCAGAGTAAAGCGTAGGAATAAATGATTTCTCCTCCTACTCTAGTCAACAGAAAAGGTATAATTAAATTTCCTTGGTAAGAAATTGATTTTTCGTAAAGAAAACGTCCCATGGTTTTAATAGAAGAAGCTTGGGGATCGATAATTACAGAAGATAGTGAGTAATTTTTACTAGAGAAAAACTAGATCTTACTCACTGTCAAGCTATATTTCAGCATACCAAGGTTTGTACCCGTAATTACATCAGGTTACCATGATGATCAATCCACGATTGCTATCAGTGGGTTTATCATTAATGGATTATTGTAAATTCGTCAAATTTAATTACTTCTGAATGAGGATTTCTCGTGTCAAAACGATAACTACTAACAGTTCCTTTAGCTGTATCTAAAATGCTAAATACTGTAATATCATTACTGGCAATGTAGGGTAAGGGTTGATTATTTTCTCCAATTAGAGGGTCTAAATTTGGCACAATAGGATCAAGTCCATTAGGATCTCCTGTTTCTACATAATTTATTTTAGAATAATCAGGAGGAATTGGTCGATGATTTTCTCCAAGATGCGCCCCATAGGTGTTGCCAACATTAGAAGATTCTAAAAAATTAATACCTTTATCGTTAATAAATCTATTCCAAAGATGAGAATGTCCAAAAAAAATAAAGTCAACCCCTGCTGATTCTAAGAGGGGCATCAAATCTCGAATAATGTAATCATTTTCTTTGGGATATTCGTACCTGATTGATGCTATTTTCTCTGAATCATTATAGTTGATTTTCGCCACAGGATCTGTGTAAGGTGGTACGATATTTCCTCCTAGGGTATGCACTGGATGATGAAACATAACCATTTTATATTTAGCTTGTGTAAATTCCTCGGATGCTAATTCCTTTTCTAACCATTGATATTGAGAACTATTAGGGGTGATTGCTTCAAATATATGTTGTCCATATCCCCAATTTTCTGGCTGGTTTAAATTATTTTTAGCTTCTTGATATCGTCCCTTTATATTAGGTTCTAGATTAGGAGAACGCCAAATATTAGTTAGATATAAAACAACTAAACGGATATCGCCAAAGCTAATAGCATAGTATTTTTTGTTGCCTAAATTATTTTTAGTGATTGAAAAGATTTCTTCATAAGTATCAACATTAAAAGAATTATTTGTCAGCCATTTTTTTTCTATGCTTGGCTTATTACTAGGATTGATACTTTGAATATTTTTTTGATATATTTTTTCAGCAGCCCCTACTGGAATAGCATCAACAAATTGTTGATTTAAACCTTTTTCTTGAGAAAATCTTCCCATAACTTCATGATTGCCAATAGCTGGGAAAATTGGTGCGTTTTGGATTAACTTTCCTCCTCGATAAACCGTCGTTACTCCTTCTTTTTCTAAGGCATAATTTGCCCTTCCTTGAAGACAGGGAAAAAATGCACCTCCCCTCATATCATCAAACCATTCCGAGGCACGATCAGCAATATTAACTAAGTCACCAGCTAGGAAAACAGCATCGATCTGATCAACAGTTTCTACTACTTTTTGTAAATTAGCCGCTACCAAAGGCATTAGTTGATGATCAGAGGTAAGTAGAATTTTTAAAGGTGTTCCTGGTTGCGGTTGAGATTCTAAGGAGAAAATATCACTTTTAATAGTTTCCTTAAATCCGCGATCGCTCCTAATACTTACAACTTGATAGGGAACTCGAACCCCTGGCGTTAAACCCATTACTTCTCCTTCATGTCGCCAAATATCTCTAGGAGTTGTTTGGGAATAGGGAGGAATAATTTTCGAGTTTTGATCTTCTCTAGTTCGACTTAATTTAGTCGTTTTGGCAATGGATATTTGTTCTAAATTATTGCCATAAACAACTTTATTTTCATCTCCTAAAAATTCGGTAAACCAAACTACTTTAATTGAATCTTTGCTTGGGAACTGTAGAAAAGGATCGCTTAGCAATGAAGATTTAGCAGAAGGAGTATTAGCCATAATTAATATCACTATCAAGGAACCCAAGAAACAAACAAAAATAACTGAAAATCTTTGAATTAATCTTAGCATCGCCGTTTTGAGTACAAAGTTTGTATCCAAAATATAATATTGATCACTGCTAACTACCTTTATCCATAAGTTCCGGTAAAAACTAATTGGGCAGGCCCTGTCATATAAACCCGATTATCAATTTCCGACCATTCAATAGTAAGACAACCCCCTGGAAGTTCTACAATAGAATGGCGATCGCATTGATTAGTTAAGACTCCAGCCACCACCGAAGCACAGGCCCCCGTTCCACAAGCCAAAGTTATGCCAGCCCCCCGTTCCCAAACTCTCATTTTGAGATAATCTGAACGAACCACTTCAATAAATTCGGTATTAGTCCGTTCAGGAAAATGGGGATGGTTTTCAAATTGAGGTCCGAGGGTCGGTAAATCTATAGCCCAGACATCCTCAACAAAGGTGATACAGTGAGGATTGCCCATACTAACACAGGTGACTAACCAAGTATGTCCTGCCACTGATAGGGGTCGATTAATAACTTTTTCATTGGCATTACCCAAAACAGTGGGAATTTCATTAGCAAATAGATAAGGAATTCCCATATCTACCTTAACCTGTCCTTGATCTTCTAAGCGGGGGGAAATAACCCCTGTGAGGGTTTGAATTTGATAAGTTTTACCGAGAGTTTCTCCCCCTTCAAGATGGGCAATAAAACGGGCTAGACAACGAATTCCATTACCACACATTTGGGGTTCGGAACCATCAGAATTAAAAATACGCATCGTGTAGTCTGTATCTTTGGTTCCTGGTAGTACAAAAATGACTCCATCGGCCCCAATGCCAAAATGGCGATCGCACATTTTGATCGCTTCTTCTGAAGATACCAAAGGGGTATCACTCGAACGGTTATCAATCAAAATAAAATCGTTACCTAATCCTTGATACTTGGTAAATTTAATAGTCATGCCGAGATTATCTGTAAAATATCAATTATTGATCGAACATTTCTCTATTTTAAATGTCTTTGCTCTAATTTCTGACACAATCATAAAATTAGTAGACTTAGGTATCATCAACATTATACGTAGATCTAGTTAAATCTTGGCCTTTGTTCAAGACTAGAGACCCGTCAAAGTTTTTTTAAATTAGCTTATCGCCGAGAAGCCCCGCTCTGTACCGATAGGTCAGAGTCGGGATGATAGGCGGTCAACTTAAGGGGTTCGATGCCCCGCAAGTTGACAAACAATTATTTCCTAGGGATTTACAATTTTCTCCTAAATATTATATAATAAGTTTATGCTGTTCAGATAACAAAAGTGTTTAACCTTAATTATTGCTACCGAATTTATCCTGATGCCAGTCAAGAAAAAGAGTTGCTTGATTGGCTAGAAATCTGTCGAGGTGTTTATAATTACGCCTTGAGAGAAAGGAAAGAATGGATAAATTCTCGCAAGTGTAGGGTTAACGCTTGCAGCCTTCATTCTGAATATATAATACCAGCTAACCAACCATTTCCTGATTACTATAAACAGAAAAAAGCTTTAACTCAAGCTAAAAAAGAATACCCAGAACTTAAACGAGTTCAGTCTCAAGTCTTACAAGAGGTTATGGGTCGTCTAGATAAGGCGTTTAACTTTTTCTGGAAAAAGAGTTTCGGTTTTCCGAGGTTTAAAAAGTATGGTCAGTACAGAGCGATAAATTTTCCTCAGTTTAAAGAAAATCCTATAACTGGGTATCAAATTAAGCTCCCAAAAATAGGTAGTATATCAATTAATTTACATAGACCTATACCTGATGGATTTGTTGTCAAACAAGTTCAAATAGTCAAAAAACCGTCTGGT
>DLXW01000093.1:0-284 GCA_003448685.1 Cyanothece sp. UBA12306 | reverse complement strand
TCAGTGTTCTAATTGTGGGTTCGTAACTGATAGGGACGTTGCTGCTGCGATGATTGTAGAGCAACGTGGACTTGCAGCCCTCGGACTGGGGGTCAAGCTGTCTGTGGAGGAAGAGGTTATCGGGGATGTCCCTAAAAAGCGGATGCGACCGAGCCGTCGTCGCACGGCGGCTCGCAAGCGCACCAAGCAAGGCATCTAGAGCCTCCCGTAGAAGCAGGAAAGCCTCATAGTGATATGGGGAAGCCCGCGCTGTACCCACTCGATCAGCGTCGGGAGGAGGTCAC
>DLXW01000008.1 GCA_003448685.1 Cyanothece sp. UBA12306 | reverse complement strand
TGTCCTTATTCAGCAAACCCTAGTTAGATTAATAAAGTTTGTTTGGGTTTCTAGTTGAGAAATTTCAAGAAGATTATTGAATAAAGTTAATAAGTATTCTCCGGCACGGCGTATAATAATCAGGTTTTTCTGCTGTTTGGAGTTAAGATTGCGATCGCGCTCAAAAAGATCAATAAATCCCAAAATAATGGTCAATGGAGTCCGAAATTCATGGCCAATTTGACCAATTAATTCATTTTTACCTTCATTAGCTATTTGGAGTTCAGCAGTCCGTTCTTGAACTCTTATTTCTAGCTCATCTTTAGCTTGACGCAGTTCAGCAGTCCTTTGGCCTACTAATTTCTCAATATAAGCCTTTTCTGATAAAGTATTCCATAGATACATCACCCATAAACCTGTTAAACTCAAACCCAAGAGAAACACTGCCGCTGGCATAGCTAATATTGGCAGTAAATTAAAATTAGGAATAACAATTAATGACCATTGATAATCAGCTACACTGAGCGCTCGCTGGCAATCAATAAACTTCTGGCAAATAAATGGTAATGAATAGGAATACTGATTTTTCTTAGGTGTGGCAAGAGTTCTAGTTTGAGCATCAAAAGTCAGCAAAAGATGATTATCTTCCTTAGCTAAAGTATCAAAAATAGCAAAACTTAATTGATGATGGGGTACATCTTTTAAAGCCTTATCGAGTACATTTTTAAGTTGATAAACAGTAGCCACAACCCCCATAAATTCTTGTCGGCGTTCTTCGATGGTGCTGGGATCAGTTCGAGGTTTATAAACTGGGTGAAACAGAATAAAGCCGCTCTTTCGTGTCAGTAATTCTAAGTTTTGACTTGTTACAATTTCCCCCGAATCCTTCGCTTTGTCTAAGGATTGTTGCAAAGAACCTATGGAACCTAAATCAACACCCAAGTAAGATTGATAAATATTAGAAGGTTCTCCGTAGGTAATCGGAAAGTATTCTGATTTTTTGCCAATAATCTCGGAGTTTCTATCCTGAATTTGGAATCCAGTCAAACCCTCAGCTTTTATTTCCTGTTCATAGGCTATTCTTTCGTCTGCCGTGATTCGTTTTGCCCAGGCGATACCTAAAATTTCGGGGTACTTTTGTAGCCAAGGCTGGGAAAATATCTGGAAATCCTGACGAGTTACATTATCTGAAGCTTTGTAGAAAGTACCCAAAGCTTCGGTCACCTGTACATATTGATCTAGATGACCCTGAAAATGTTGACTAAAGTGATTAGCTTGTTCTTCAAACTCATGTTGTTTTGATTGGAGTTCCCCATAACTCACCACCAAAGCTGCAATTAACGACATTCCTCCCCCAATTATTAGGCTAATTCCTAGGGGAAGATAACTATGATGAGAAGTCCTAGGTCGGGTCATTAATCAAAAAAAGCTTACCTTTATTCTCTTCTCTTAGTCTAAGTTATACCAAGATACTTGACAACTTTCAAGGAAAAGTTCCATATTTAGTGAGAAAGATGCCTAAAAGAATTGATTTTCTCACATTCTCCACAGTTCATGACGATAAATATTTTCTCAGTATTCGTCATCCTATTTGTCAAAATCCTAGCCAAGAATTAGTTGTCGGACTAATTTTTGATCATTAAAAAAATCAATCGGTAAGCATTGGAAAACCTAGATTTAAAATTCTCACAACTGATTACTGATTGCTATAGATGATAGACTAAATATTAAAGCCACAATTTAAGGAGACAAAGAACCTTGCTAGACGAACAGGCTAAAAAAACAATGTTGCGCAAAATTCCCCACGGACTTTATATCTGTGGAGTTAAAGATGGGGAAAACTTAAATGGTTTCACCGCGAGTTGGGTAATGCAAGCATCTTTTGAACCCCCTTTAGTGATTAATTGTGTGAGAAAAGACTCTGGTTCCCATGAAATGCTCAAAAAAAACGGCGTTTTTGCCTTAAGTTTTCTTGAAGAAGGACAAAAAGATTTAGCAGCTAAATTTTTTAAACCGAAAAGTCGCGTTGGCAATAAATTTGATGATGTAGAATTTGTTGAGGGAACAGAAACTGGTTGTCCTATTATTAAAGATTCTCTCGGATATATTGAATGTAAAGTAGTTGGTTCTGTAGAAAAGGGAGATCATACTGTATATGTTGGTGAAGTAATTAGTGCGGGAATTCATCGCGAAGGAAAACAATTATTATTAGAAAGTACGGGTTGGCAATACGGTGGTTAAAAGAAATTTCTAAGTTAATCGTGCCTTAATACTATTAAGTTCTGCGATTAATTTCTCACCGTATATATAGTTAAAAAACTAAGATTTCTACTAAAAACAAGGGGTTTGATATGCCATTGATTAAGGTTCAATCATCAGCATCTATCACGGATTCAAATGTTATACAAGATTTGTTAAAAAGCTTATCTTCTAAGATGGCTCAACATTTCGGAAAACCAGAATCTTATGTAATGACTATGTTTGAAGCTAATATTAACATGACATTTGGAGGGACTTTTGAACCAGTTTGTTATATAGAAGTTAAAAATATTGGTACAATGAAACCGGAACAAACTAAAGCAATTAGTCAAGATTTTTGTCATCAAATTCAAGAGAAACTAGATGTTCCAATCAATCGAATTTACATTGAATTCACCGACGCACAAAGGCATCTTTGGGGATGGAATGGAGGAACTTTTTAATCGGTGAATCTGCCTAATATCAAATAGATAATAACCTAGCATTAAACGCTAGGTTATTATCTATTTGAGAACCTCTGATACCAAATCCGCTTATTCTAGTAGAGTAACGTTTTTTCTCCGAAGCTCCGAAGCTCCGAAGCTCCCTGCTCCGAGGCTTGATTTGATACGATACTATCTAAAGCGGACTT
>DLXW01000351.1 GCA_003448685.1 Cyanothece sp. UBA12306 | reverse complement strand
TATAGCAGGAGGCAGGAGGTAAAAGCCTTGCTACTATTAGGTTTGAGGTTTTAAAAATGTCCTAACTGCCTTGGCGGTTGCTATAAATAGTCTCTATCAGACAATAGCGTTACTCAATCATCCATTGATCGAGTAACGCCATCACATAACAATTATGTTTTTTTTGCTCTTGTCACCAAATACTCTAAATTCTGTTAGGACTTAATTCTTACCATAGGCCTGGAACGGGTTCTGGAACAGGTTCGATTACAGCAGTACTAGGGGCTAAAGGAGGAAGAGTAACATCAGGACGACTCCACTCGATCGCAGTTCTTTCGATGAGAGCTACCTCTTTGAGATCTAGACGAGATACCCATTCTGGACGGGCAAAATCGTACAGTACCATCAGGTCTTCTTTTTTATCACTGATGATGACCCATTCACCATCAACCACTTTCATGATTACGTCGGCACCAGGAACTAGAGTTGCCCAATATCTGGGTAGTCGAGTGCTAATGCGCCAAACAGGAGTGTCACCATCACCAATGGTTACATAGGGAGGAGAAATAGTTTCAATTTGAGCAACATCTCCAGTTATGCCTCTGATGCGGCCAATAGCATAGTCTTCAAACCTGAATTTTAACCAATCTTGTTTGTAGACTTCGATGGGATCTTCGATAATATGACCCCGTAACTGAGCCATTAGAACCTCTTCGTTAGCGGGTTCTGCTTGAACAGGAGCTATGGATAAAGCTGATAAGGAAGCAGCTAAAGCCAATCCTGCAAAGATTCGAGACTTTTTCATAAACACGATAACCTCACTCCAACTTGTTTTTGAGTAAATTATCCTTAGACACCTTTCAGGATAACTTAGTTCCCGAGATCTTTCATCAGAATTTAAAAATAAATTTACAAGTGTTGAAATTTCTGGGGTAATTGCTGGGGAATCTGTAAAGTTAAGGTAATCTTACTCCTTAATTATTGATAGCTTGAAACAACTTCTCAAAGTCAATCACTTGTTTGAGAGAATTGAGAGTATTTTCAAGCCACTGAGGTTTTTTGTTCGATGAAGTTTCCAACTCTGTTGAGGTTTCTTCTTCGAGACGTATTGGTTGTTCTTCCCGAGGGGATGGAATCCCTTCTTGACTCAGAGATTTTGGAGTAGTTTTAGGGTAGATCGGGGTAGATTCTGGCTCAACAACAGGGGAAATAGTTTCGTTAACTAAGAATTCGGGTTCAGTTTCTGGAGTTTTTTGGACAGGCAATTCTAATGATTGGGGGTTTAATTGTGTATCTGGTATCTTTGCCGGTTCTTCGGGATCTACTTCTATATTTGGGGCATTTGTTATCGCTGTTTCTTCTGGAGATGGAGAAATCTCTGGGGAAGATAGTGTGGTTTTTTCCTGACTAACAGGTTCAGTTTCAACAGTAGGAACTGTTTCTGAAGATAATGGTAATTCTGTTGGTGGTGCTTGGGTTGTTGTTTCTTCAGTCTCAGACTTAGTTTCTAGGGTTAGGTTTTCTTCATCTGTTGAAGGAGAGCTAATTGGAGGTGTATAGTTAGCATCAACTATCGAACGAGCAATTTGGCTAGATAGTTCGCCTCGAACTATTTTTGAGAGAGTATCTTGACCATTCGGTTCGTAAGTAATGACGCGAACAGTATTATTGAAAGCATTATCAACCCGATTTCCTTGTTCATCAATAAATTCTAAGTGCACCCAATTGTTTCCTTCTTCAAAACCATTGAGATAAATCGGTTGCCAAGTGTCAATCAAGAAACTTTCCCCATTAATAGTTGCCCGAATCCGCCAATCAGTTACTTGATCATCAGAACTTTCTTGGGCCACCAGATGTAGGGGAGCATTAGTTAGATAGAAGTCTAACATGATTGGTTGTTCTCCATACTTACCTTTTGGGCGACTGTAGGTCAGTAGGGGTAAGTTAGGAGCGGGAGCATTATCTCCTGTTTTTGTTAAAATGTGGAAGGTTGTCTGAGCATAAGCTCCATCGTTTTTAAAGCTTTCATGCCAGGGACGAGAAGCAAAAACCCGTAAAGTATGGGTTCCTGGGGTTAAGTCTTCTAAAATAACTGGTTCATCTACACTGTAAACCGCTTGGTAGGGATTATTATCTAGGATCAGATGAAGATGGGGTCCGAGTCCTAGGTCTGAATCTTTGAATAGGGGATAATCTTGAACTTCTAATTGGACAGCAACAGTAGTTTCTGAAAAAACTTGCTCTGTTTTGGGACTAATTATCTTAACTTGGGGTTGATATTGATCTAAGGTTAAGCTTAATTCTTCAATCACCGCAGGAGGGGCAACTTCTGCTAATTTGCTAGTGATAACCGGTTCAGGAATCGTCTCAGTTAATGGTTGGGATGCCTCCAGGCGATCGCTACAACCAATTAATCCCCAAGTGATAATGAGGATCAGTAAAGATAGACACAAGGATGGAATAGGGTGTGATCGCATGGTAAACCGAAACACTGTTTTCTCTCCTTCAATTAGGTCAAGGCTATTTGTCAGTTTCATCGAAAAATTGGGTTTAAAACCCCGTCGGCAAGGACGGCTTGATATTACAATTTTAGTATGGTCACTGACCCATGCGCGACGATGGAGACATAAAGCCCTCACGGGGTGACAAGCAGGTTAAAGTGAAGACAGGTGTTGGGGGATAGGGGTTAGGGGTTAGGCAAAATTCCCCCTTGTATCTTATTAGGACTGGTATCTCTATTGCCGATCAAGAAAGATTAACTCGTGGTTATCCCCAAAAATTTTTAATAATTTATCCCCAACCCCTACACCTTTAAGCTTGTTATCACCCTGTGAGGTCGTAAATCGTCGAATATGCTATGCTAGTAAAGTTGTAAAAATATCGCACATCTAGGATTTCGGGTGTTTCTTGATGGAAATCCACCTAGATGGAGGATAAACCCGAATAGGAGCAAAATTAAACATGCCAGTCGTTTCACTCGCAGAATTGTTAGAGTCAGGAGTCCACTTTGGCCATCAGACCCGCCGTTGGAATCCCAAAATGGACACCTATATTTATACCGCTCGTAACGGTGTTCATATCATTGATTTAGTCCAAACCGCTCAATTAATGGAAGAAGCGTACGACTATGTGCGAAAATCATCGGAAAAAGGCAAAAGGTTTCTTTTCATTGGGACTAAACGTCAAGCAGCCGGAATTATCGCTCAAGAAGCTTCTCGTTGCGGAGCCAACTACGTTAATCAACGTTGGTTAGGGGGAATGCTGACTAACTGGGAAACGATTAAAGGTCGGGTAGAACGCCTTAAAGAATTAGAGGCCATGGAAGAAAATGGCAATCTTGCCCGTCGTCCCAAGAAAGAAGGCTCAGTGTTGCGTCGGGAATTAGGTAAACTCGATAAATACTTGGGTGGGATCAAAACCATGCGTAAACTACCCGATGTGGTGGTTATTGTTGACCAAAGACGGGAATATAATGCTATCTCTGAATGTCAAAAACTCGGCATTCCCATCATATCTTTGCTCGATACCAATTGTGATCCAGACTATGCTGACATTCCCATTCCAGCTAACGATGACGCGATCCGCTCCATTAAACTGATACTTGGGAAGTTAGCAGATGCTATCTACGAAGGTCGCCACGGTCAACTTGATTCTGAACAAGATTATGAAGATTTTGAAGATAGCCTCAATGAGGGAGAGTACGAAGACTACGAAGATTACCAAGAAGAAGAAGATGTAGAAGACAAGTCTTCTCAATCAGAGGAAACTTCTGAAGAAGAGTAAAGATGAATTAGGGAATCTTATTTGAGATAAGACTTCCGTGTTCATCAAAAACTTTGGCTTCCAAACCCCGTACTTTGAAGACGGCTTTATATTAAAATTAAGATGGTCTAGCCATCTAGTAGCAAAAATTAGTAGTATTTAGCCGTCAAACCGCAGGGCTTGCGGGGATAGTCTGTGGAGCGAGTGTCAGACCTCAACAGAGTAAGTCTGTTAAGGCAACTGGCTAAGAAGCAGAAACCTAGATCGTGAGGTTTAGGAATCACCGAACTTATAGGGCGGTGAGGATGTCAAGTAATGATAGTTAGTAGAGTAGGTTCGTAAAATTGATATGGCAGAAATTTCAGCAAAACAGGTTAAAGAACTTCGAGAAAAAACCGGCGCTGGTATGATGGACTGCAAAAAAGCACTCCAAGAAAATCAGGGCGACACAACTAAAGCAATAGAATGGCTAAGGCAAAAAGGAATTACCTCAGCTGATAAAAAAGCTGGGAGAATAGCCGCAGAAGGGTTGGTGGATAGTTATATTCACACTGGATCACGTATTGGTGTTCTGGTGGAAGTCAACTGTGAGACCGACTTTGTGGCCCGTCGAGATGAATTTAAGGATCTCGTTCGTAATTTGGCTATGCAAATTGCCGCCTGTCCTAATGTGGAATACGTCAAAGGAACAGACATTCCTGAAGCAATCACTGCCAAAGAAAAAGAAATTGAGATGGGGCGAGATGATTTAGCCAATAAACCCGATAACATTAAGGAGAAGATAGTTCAAGGCCGCATTGAAAAGCGGATTAAAGAATTATCTTTGATGGATCAACCCTATATTAAGGATCAAAGTATTACTGTCGAAGAGTTGATCAAGCAAACCATTGCTCAATTAGGCGAGAACATCCAAGTTCGTCGTTTTATTCGCTTTGTTTTAGGAGAAGGCATCGAAAAAGAAGAAACTGACTTTGCCAAAGAAGTTGCCGAACAAGCTGGTCAAATAGCCTCCGAATCCGAAGCTTCAGCAAAAACCCAACCTGCTGAATCAACTTCAACCAAGAAAACAGCTAAATCTTCTGCTAAAAAATCAAAGAAAAAGTAGTTTTCTCGGATAGATACGTTTTATATTAAGGCAAAAGCTAGGAAATATAAATCTAACTTTTGCCTTTTTATAGCAGAAGGTAGGAGGAAAAATAAGTCTATAGTTGGGTTTTAAGGATCTCATCCTTCCTAACCACCTTGGCGGTTGCTATATTATTGTACTTAATGATAAAATTATGGCTAAATCTCTTCGGCAAATCAGACAAGATCTAGCAGCATTTGAAGAAAAAACCACTGAACTTGGTGAGTCATTAAATCGTCTTTATCGTCAATATTTAGAGTCTTTAACTATATCTATTAAACAGCAACTAATTCTAGCATCTTATCAAATATGTACTCAAATTTATCCTGAAGAATTTTTAAAATTATCTTTTAATCAGCGAGAAAAACTACAAGGTAATTTGCGTCAAATGGTTCAAGAACTTGAAGCTAAGCTTTTAGCTTATTTAGAACCTAGCCCCCAAATTCCCCAAGCAACCATAACTGAACAAATATTATTCCAGCTATCTCAGACAGAAGAATCCTCTTTGCCAACTGTTAATTCACAACAACCATCTAATCTTTCCCAAATTAAAAATCCTGAAGAATTAGTTAATTGGTGTAAGTCCATAGAACAGGGAATTAATAATACCTTAGATAAACTATCTAAAGAAGCTAATAAATGTTTACAACGAGCTAAAATTATTCAAGCTAATTTACCAAATCAATTATTAGAAATGGCTTTACAAGCAGAACAATCAGGAATGTCCCCAGGAGGGACTCCCAATATTCTAAATTTATTAGTAGAAACTAATCCTAATTCCGAAGAAGAAGAGGAAGAGGAAGAAGAAAAAGCAAGAAACATCACTAAAATTTCGGTTATTCGTCTAAGATTATCAGAAATTATGTTTTCTGATCCTAGTTTAAGTCTCAAACGTAAAGAAATTCGTAATCTTTTAGAAACCTTAAAAAAAATGCGCCATAATTATCATCAAACTAAACAAGAATATGCCAAAGCTGAGGCTGAAACAGCTTGGCGTGCTAGTTGGCATGAATGAGAAAAAATTCAGTTATTATAATTAATTATCTTAAACTCTTGGACAAAGTGAGTTTTACTTGGCGACTTAAAGACTTCTGGCACAACAGGAGTGTAGGTGAACACATTAAACAATGAAAACGTTGCTAATAGACAACTATGATTCTTATACGTTCAACCTTTATCAACTTATCGCTACAGTTAATAGTGAACCTCCATTTGTTATTCATAATGATCAAATTAGTTGGCAAGATTTGACACAGCTTGATTTTGATAATGTGGTCATTTCTCCAGGGCCTGGACACCCGGCCTCTGAGCAGGATTTTGGTATTTGTAAAATAGTGCTTCAACGGTTAGAAAAACCTATTTTAGGAGTTTGTCTGGGACATCAGGGTCTGGGTCATGTATTTGGAGGTACTGTTAGCCATGCACCAGAAGTGAGACACGGTCGTATCAGTCACATTTATCATCAAAAATCTGACCTATTTAACAAAATCCCCAGTCCTTTTTCAGCAGTACGCTATCATTCTTTGATTGTTAATCAGACCGATCTTCCAGACTGTTTAGAAATTATTGCCTGGACCGAAGATCGACTGATTATGGGATTGCGCCACCGACAAAAACCGATTTTTGGTGTTCAGTTTCACCCTGAATCAATCTGCACAGACTATGGTTATCAACTATTAGAAAATTTCCAGGCAATTACAACAATATCTCAACTAAACCAAAATTCCCTCAAGATAGGAAATCAACACCATACTATTTCATCTCGGGTTAAGACAATTATCCCTTCTCGACCAACAACAGCTGTTCCTAAAAAATTAGATTTAAACGTAGAATCAACTTTTAAGGTATTTGTTAAAAAGCTAGGGTTTGTTCTTGATGCTGAACAAGTTTTCGTCCATATTTATGGCAATAGTCCTTATGCGTTTTGGTTAGATAGTAGTCAGGTAGAAGAGGATTTATCTCGATTCTCTTTTATGGGTAACGATCGCGGACATCATAGTTTAAGGGTGGAATATGATTGTCATACTCAAATAGTAGAAATAACTCAAAATCATACCCTGACTCAGAAAAAAGCCAGTATTTTTGATTACCTTCAAGAAGAACTCGATCGCCGTTTTTGTGCTACACAAACCTTACCTTTTGATTTCAATTGTGGATTTGTTGGCTATTTTGGCTATGAACTAAAATTAGAATGCGGTGCTAAATTTGCTTATCCTTTTGATTGGCCTGATGCTGTCTTTCTTCTGGCCACCCAAATGATTGCCTTTGATCATCAAGAACAAACGACTTATTTACTTTATTTTGGCCAATCTAATGAAGCAGATCAAGCTGAGATCTGGTTTGAGCAAATGGAACGTGATCTGATTGACTTGCCACCTTTAGCTGAGATTCAATCTTTAGAGCAACAAGAACCTGTACTGTTTCGGTTTAGTCGATCACACCAAACTTATCTCCAAGACATTGAACAATGCTTGAAGGAAATTTATAATGGCGAAAGTTATGAAATTTGTTTAACTAATCAACTGTATACTAATGGTAGCCTAGATGCTTTAAACTTTTATCGTCATCTTCGTCATCATAATCCGAGTCCTTATGCCGCATTTCTTCGGTTTGGTGATTTAAAGATTCTTTGTTCTTCTCCAGAAAGGTTTTTGAAGGTTGATCGTGATGGGTGGGTGGAAACCAAACCGATTAAGGGAACCTTACCTCGCGGCATAATCGAGGAAGAAGATGTCCAGATTCGTGAACAGTTAGCTAACAGTGAGAAGGATCGAGCAGAAAACCTCATGGTTTTAGATCTATTACGCAATGATTTAGGTTTGGTTTGTGAGGTGGGTAGTATTGAGGTTCCCAAATTGATGGAGGTGGAAACCTATGCCACAGTTCACCAGTTAGTCAGCACGGTACGAGGCCATTTGCGAAGGGATCTGAAGGTGACAGATTGCATCCGTGCAGCTTTTCCAGGGGGATCGATGACAGGTGCACCAAAGCTCAGAACGATGGAAATTATCGATCGCTTGGAAGGAGAAGCTAGGGGGATTTATTCAGGAGCGATCGGTTTTTTGGCACTAAATGGGACCGCCGACTTAAATATTGTGATTCGTACGGCGATCGTGACTCCTACGAAAACTTCTATCGGTGTGGGGGGTGGAATTATTGCTCTGTCAGATCCTCAATTGGAGTTTGAAGAAATCCTCTTAAAAGCTAAGGCTTTAATTCACTCGCTAGTTGAGACAGTTCAAGGAAAGGGTTGGGAGTTGGGAGCTTTGGAAGAAGATGGTTTTCAGTTTTCTTGGCAAAAAAAGCCACCCAACTCTTAAAGTAAGATGGGTGGGGGAGGTCATTGGTTCTACTTGAGGAGGAAATCTGAAAAGATTGACAATAAATCCAGTCTCTAAGTTATGCTTTGTTGGAGAATGATTATTGACCAAAATTACATTTCTTGTTTCATCTCAACCCTATTAGCAAGGAAAGGGTTAGATAAAGTGGATTCAGATAGATAATTAAACATTAAACCCACTACACTTAGGAAGGCGAGGATAGCAACGCTTTGGAAGATAAATTTGTTAACTTGCATGATTTTTTCCTCCGTGACTTAAAAAATGTTGCTAATTGCTTCAACACTTCTTACGATACTCGGAATTGTCGGGGTGTGGCTTCATCCACTAAGCTGTTTATCTGTCATCCTTCTGGGTGAAGCAGGTGGGATTCAATGAAGTCCCCAAGTCGTAGGGACTTAATATAGCAACCGCCAAGGCG
>DLXW01000134.1 GCA_003448685.1 Cyanothece sp. UBA12306 | reverse complement strand
TGGCAAATTGACGGTGGCACCATTGAGGGGGGAAGCATCACTACTACTGAGGGAGCCACATTAGAGTTTACCTCCAATTACGAAAATAGTTTAGATGGAGTCACCCTTGATATTGAAGCCCAACTCGACAATTATGATCAAGTCCGGATTGACAATGGACTGACAGTCAACGGAACCCTAACAGCTTTTGGCAATGGGGATTTAATCTTCAACAGCGATAGTTCAGGACAACTATTAGGGGGAACCGGAGACTTGATCTTTAACAGTGACCAGACTGTTGCTGATAACCAAATTCGCATTGAAGGAGATACGACCCTAACCATTGGTTCGGAATTAACCCTAAGCGGTGGTAATCTTACCATTAACTCCTTGAACAATAATGGTACTAGTAGGTTGTTGAACCTAGGTACTATTAGGGCAGACTTGATCAATGAAACGATTGTTATTGATCCCGATTTATTCGAGAATAAAGGTACTTTAGAAGCTTTAGAAAACAGCATTGTAGAAATAACCGGAAACTATACTCAAACAGCAGGAATCACTAACCTTCAAGATGGAACGTTAGATATTACAGGTATGGGCAATATCGAGAATGGAAGTCTAGTTGGCTCTGGAACCATCAATGCTACCGAGATCATCAACGATAGTCTCTTGAATCCTGGTCATAGCACTGGCATCCTTAATCTCAACGGAAATTACACCCAAACCATCGATGGCATCCTTAATATCGAAATTGGTGGTACCAATGATTTTGACAAACTCGATATTAGCAACACTGCTAATCTTAGTGGCAACCTTGATATTTCCTTAGTCAATAACTACACTCCAATGTTAGGAGATAGCTTTGAGATTCTTACCTTTGGCGCACACCTTGGTGACTTTACCAACGTTAATCTCCCCAGCCTTAGTAACGGTTTAGAATGGGACACCCAATTAGATACTAATAGCTTTACTCTCACTGTTGTTTAATCAGCCTATAATCACCGAGTTTACGATGGGATCAATGCTTCACAACCAGCAACAATTTCGAGAATTTCTTGTGTAATAGTTGTTTGTCGCTCTTGCTGAAACTGATCATTCAAGCTGAATAATCGTTCTTCAATATTTTTTTGAGCTAATTGCATAGACGTGAGACGACTGGCGTTTTCACTAGCAAGAGAGGCAGCTATTGCCTGATAAAGCCAGATAAAAAAATATTGTTGCACCAAAGCTGAAAATAGTTGCTGTTTCTCCATTTTAAAAATTGGGAGTGTTCGCGATGGCCATGAACGCTCTTGTAGCTGTTTTAACCATTTTTGGTCAAGAGGGAATAGAGTTAAAGTTTGGGGTTCAAAAACTGTATTAGAAAGTGGTTGGTTATAAAACAGAATAATTTGATTGATTTGTCCCGTAAAACGCCATGTTTCAATCTGAAGGAGAATATCTTGAACCTTAGACACAACACCAGCTAAAGAACTAGGCATAGAATAGCTAGACTCAATTGTTTGGCCTGCTTCTTGGAGAGGGGTAATGACCCGCGAACCAACAGTTAAAATAGTAGGAGCAGTTGTCAAAGGAGTGATCTTAGAGAGCGCGTACTGAGCAATTTGTTCGTTAAATTGACCACACATTCCTTGGTCAGAACCCAAGATAATTGCCCCAAGTCGGGATTTACCGAAGTTTTCCAGGTTATTATTCTTTATATCCGATGATTCTAGCTGGTTTTCCCTCAATACTACTTGTAAACCCATTTCAATAGTTTGGGTGTATTCTGCTAAAGATTCCACTGCTTGTTCATATTGACGAATACTGACAGCAGCTAAAACTTTCATTGTTTTAACCACTGATTGTAGTGTTTGAGCAGTAGTAATTTGACGTTGCAAATCATTAATAGAGGGCATATCTTAGTCACTTCCTAAGTCAGAATTTTTGAAAATTATTGCTGTTTGATTAACTTTTTGAATTTATTTAAGAGGATAGCAATATCTTTTTCCTCGAGTTTCTCTCCTGCTTCAATTTGATGGTAAATCTCGAGTAATTGAGTTTTAATACCTTGAAAAATAGCATTTTCTGCCTCTTCAATTTGTTCTAATTTGAGATCATCCAATAACCCAGAAGTTACTGCTAATAAGATAGCAATTTGTTCGGCTACAGGTAGAGGTTGATATTGATGCTGTTTCAACACTTCTCTTACCCGACGACCCCGTTCTAAAGTCTGGCGTGTTGATTCATCTAAGCGAGTGCCAAAGCGGGCAAACACTTCTAATTCCTCAAACTGAGCGTAGGAAAGTCTTAGATCTCCTGCAACTCTCCTATAAGCTGGAAATTGAGTTTTTCCTCCCACTCGTGACACCGATTTACCCACATCAACAGCAGGTAAAATACCTTTTTGAAACAGAGTAGGCGATAAGTAAATCTGTCCATCAGTAATGGAAATCAAGTTAGTAGGAATATAAGCAGAGATATTTTGTGCCTCAGTCTCTAGAATAGGAAGAGCAGTCAAAGAACCCCCACCACATTCAGGTTTGAGATGGGTAGAACGTTCCAATAAACGAGAGTGAATGTAGAAAATATCTCCAGGAAAAGCTTCTCGACCTGGAGGGCGACGCAATAATAAAGATAACTCCCGATAGGCGCGAGCATGGCTGGTTAAATCATCGTAGACGATTAGAACATCTTCTCCCTGTTCCATAAAATATTCGGCCATGGTTGTAGCTGCATAAGGTGCAATAAATTGTAATCCTGGGGACTCTTCTCCTGAAGCAACTACAACTACACAGTAATCCATAGCCCCATAGCGTTGTAAATCAGCAATCAATTTAGCTATTGATGAACTACGCTGACCAATGGCACAATAGACGCAGATTACATTCTTGTCTTTCTGGTTAATAATAGTATCGAGAGCGATCGCGGTTTTTCCTGTTTGGCGATCGCCCAAAATGAGTTCCCTTTGTCCTCTACCAATGGGAATCAAAGCATCAATGACCTTAATTCCTGTTTGTAGGGGGACGGTAACCGGAGCGCGATCAATAATTTTCGGAGCATCTCGTTCGGCCGGGCGACGTTGGGCCAAAGAAATTTGACCTTGATCATCGAGAGGACGACCCATGGGTTCAACAATTCTACCTAATAAGGATTGACCGACAGGAACATCTAAAACTCGTCCTGTGCGACGAACTTCAGAACCCGCACAAATTGTATCACTTTTGTCTAATAGGATAACTCCCACTTCATCAGTATCGAGATTAAAGACCATACCCAAAGAATTCCCTGGAAAGCTTACGACTTCTTCTGCTTGAACATTAGGTAGTCCAGTGACACGAGCAATACCTTGACCAACAGAAGTAACGGTACCAATTTCTTGCAATTTAAGGGTAGCTTGCTGTTTAGTAAGAACCTTATCAAAGGTGGTAAAAGTTTCATCTATTAAAGCTTCGAGCATAATTAATAGGTTAAGTTTAGTTAAAGTTAAATTATTTAATGTTCCTTTACTCTGTTTTAAGACTTTTTCTAATTAATAGGTGATCTATTATTTATCTTTTGTCCCCTCAAAAGCAGCAACCAAATTTTCCTCTAATGTATTGAGATAACTGTCTATACTCCAAGCTAATTTACAACCTGTTGCTCTCAATTCAATGCCACAAATAAGATCAGGAACTATCTCAAATTTTGTTTTAATTGGCTGCGAAACTTTGGCCTGTAAAGACTGGCTAATTACTTGACGAGATGCTTCTGGAATTTCAAAGGCACTATATACAACTATAGACTGATCATGATTAATAGATGTTACCATTTGATGGAATAATTCCAATTCATTCCCTTTCAAATTATTAATGCGCTGGAGAAAAACTTTAATTAATCGCTCCTCTAAGGTTACATCAGCAAGCTGGGTTAATATCTGGTGAATAGTCTTTTGAATTTGTTGAATTACGCGACCACGTAACTCTTTAAAAAATAACTCTTTTTGTCTTTCAAGGGAAGCTTGCCATCTCATCTCATTTTCTTGCACTTCTAGACGGGTTTGCTCGATGAGGGTTTGTCGTATCTCCTCAACCTCTGCTTTCCCTTGTGCCAATCTTTGTGCTTGTTGTGAGTCCCATTCCTCTTGTTTTTGACGGTAATAAGCTCCTTGTTCCTCCGCTTCTTGCCATTTCTGTTCCGCAGCCAACAGGCGATCGCTAATACCTTTCTCCCGTTGTTCCATCATCTCAATAATTGGCCGATAGAGAACTTTTTGCAAGATAGCCAGCAAAATGAGAAAGTTGATAATTTGGGCAAAAAAAGTAAACCAATTGATCTCCACAGCCTGACACCTTTTTTTTGGTTAACTATTAACTATTAACTATTAACTTAATCTTAGCCACCTGCTTGGTTAATTACATAATTCCAAAAAGGATTGGCAAACAATAAAATCATTGATACCACAAAACAGTAAATAGCTGTTGATTCGACAAATGCTAACCCAACAAACAAAGTACGGGTAATGGTGTTCGCTTCATCAGGTTGTTGAGCAAGGGACATCAAAGCTTGAGCTACGGCTTTTCCTTCCCCTAAAGCCGGGGCAATTGAACCAATAGCCATAGTTATCCCTGCTGTAAAAATCGAAATCGCCCCGATTACTTCTATATTAGTCACAACTGTTGTTCTCCTTGAATTGGATTAGTAGTGCGCTCAGACGAAGCTTGGGTGGCTGAAGCAATGAAAACAGTGGCCAGAATAGCGAAAATATAAGCTTGGATGATTCCGGTTAATAATCCTAAAATTTGCATCAATACGGGAATAAACAAGGGCGTAATCGACAGTAAGATAGCTCCAATCATGCTACCACTCATAATATTTCCAAAAAGACGTACAGCTAGTGCCAGGGTACGAGATAGTTCCCCAATAATATTAAAAGGTAGCATAATGGGACTCGGTTCGAGATAAGATTTAAGATAACTCAAGATTCCCCGTTGACGAATGCCGTAAAAAGGCACGGCAAAGAAGACACACGAAGCAAGGGCAGCTGTAGTGGAAAGAGAACCTGTTGGTGGTTCAAAGCCAGGGATTACCGCCATAATATTAGAAGTAGCAATAAAAATAAATAAGGTCCCCACAAAAGGTAAGTAGGGAGCAGGGTTTTGCGCGCTAGTTTGTTGAATTTGTTCTCGCACTCCTAAGACTAAAACTTCTAGTAGATTTTGCCATCGAGATATTTTGACACTCGTTGATAGTTTCCTGGTGACTAACCAAGAACTAATTCCGAGTATTGCCATTATAATCCAGGTAAACAAGAGAGTGGCATTGATGGTTATTTCTCCCCATTGCCAGATAATAATTTGGTCTGGACTAAGTTGCATAGATTTAAAATTGTCTAATCTTAGGTTTTATTTGCTTAATTAAAGAATTTCGGAGCCAAAAGAAAGCCACTAAACTAACAAATAAACATATTAGGGCAAAATCTCCTGTCTTGACTATCAAGACATAAAAACCGGCCAAACAGAGGGCGATCCGCCCCAAAAAGCTCATTAAAGTTAGCCGCAGGGGGTTATGGGTAACAGGCAGTTGGCGTACTGTTAGCCATAATCCTCCAAAATATAATAGCCCCAAACTAATTCCCATTAATAAGGCAAGGGATAAAGATAATAGATTAATCATCAGTTAAGTCCTGCATTTTCTCGATTTCTTTTTGTTCTCTTTTTACCCAGTTCCAAGCATTGCAGCATCCGAGAATTAAACCGACAAACATCAGCATCAATGTCCAAGACAAAGAGCTAGGAAATTGATGATCAATCCAGATACCTGCTGCTAAACCGAGTAAAGTGGGAATAACGACTGACCAGCCAATTAGCCCCAATAATCCTAAACCAAACCAAATACCTTTATGCTTTTCTTGTCTTGCTCTGAGTTTGTGGGACTGTTTAGTAGCGATTTTATGGACAAAACGAGCTTGACGTTGGTGATGATTTTTTTTTGGCGATTTAGAAGTTTCCATGTTACCCCAGTTCGACAAAATGTCGGATTAAATTGGCTTCAAGTTTAGAAAGGGCAGCGCGGGTCAGCTTTTCTCGCTCATCAATAACGCGGAACTGTTGTTCAACAGTTTGTCGCAAATCTTTTAAATCTTGACTTTCAATACACTGTCGGGTTGATACCCAAACTTGAGTGTCACATTTGATCAAGATGCCTTCGTCAACAGCAAGAAATCTTTCGGCACCCTCAACTGATATAAATGATAACAGACTTGGCACTAGAATACTGACAAAATTGATATGGTGTGGTAATAGACAAAAATTACCATTTGTTCCTTCAGCAACTACTTTAGTTACTTCTGCTTCTAAAAAGATTTTAGTGGGCAATAATACTTTAAGTTTCATTTTTTTTAGGAAATTTGTAGAGGAAATAGATATTGAGTAAATTATATATAATTATTTTTTATGTTTAATAACTTTAGCTTAAGTCGACGTTTTTTATTGGATGTATAGCGGTACGCAAAAACATCAGAACATTTTTCTGTTCCGGTATTCCCTTTTACATGAGATATAGTGTCCTATCCTAACCTTTAATGCGTAGTGCTATAATTTGAGCTAACTACCGAAAGGTAAGGGGAAAGCAAGTAATTTTTAGCCACATTTTGGGCTATTTCAGCTGTGACCTTACTAATCATTGCTTGAAATTCGTGATCAAATTCCACACCTAACCCTAAAGTTTCATACCATCCATACAATTGAGCAAGTTCTCCATTAGTTTGCTTCCCTAAAGCATATTGTCCCAATAACTTATTTTTAGCCCCTTGTAATTCTTCAGGGGTCAATTCTTGATAACATAACCGTTCTGCTTCCTTTTGTAATCCTTCAATAGCAATGGTAGTATTCTGAGGGGCAGTTCCCATATAAAGTACAAATTGAGAAGGTTCTAGACGGGTGGGATAAATGGCAGAAACATCATAGGCTAAACCCCGTTTTTCTCGCAATTCAACAAATAAGCGACTCGACAAACCACTGCCTAAATAGGTACTCAATAATTTAAGAACTGGATAATCAGGACTTTTCACTCCTACTGTCAAATAACCCAACATAATAATTGATTGCTGGGTATCTTGATTAATTATTTTTTCTACAGGACAAGAACTCAATTTTGGTAGATTTTGCCTACTCAAAGTATGACTAGGTATAGGCCAATCTCCCAAAGTTTTCTCTACCAAATCAACTGCATCGTCTACATTAATACGTCCCGATAAACTAACAATTAGATTATCAGGTCGAAAGTGATATTTATGATAATTAATTAAATCTTCTCGACACAATTGACTAACTGTTTGTTCATCCCCTAATATCGACAAACCATAGGGATGATCTTGATAAATCATCTCTCGTAAATGATTAAAAGCCACATTAAAAGGTTGTTCTTTTTGGGAACGAATAGCTTGGGCAATTAGGCGTTTTTCTAGGGCTATTTCTGCTTCGGGAAAAGTCGGCGATCGCAGTATTTCTGAGATCAATTCCAACATGGATGCAAAATCTTTGGAGATGGTTTTGACACTGATCATAAAATAATCCGAGGAAGCGTCAGCGCCCAAACCCGCCCCAATGGACTCAACAGCCTCAGCAATTTGCCCAGACGAGAGGTTTTGGGTTCCTTTGGTAATAACAGTAGCTAATAGGTTAGAAAGTCCCGCCTTCTCCCTAGGTTCCCATAAAGAACCCGCATTTTTCAGAAAAATTCGCCCTGCAATTAAATCCGCCGTTGGATTTTCTCCCACAATTACTATCAGACCATTGTCTAACCTGAGACGATGAACCGTTTGTTTTTTTCCCATCTCTTTGATTGGATGCCTCCTGATTAAAATTGTTAATTAGCTTAACATGGCTGCATCATGGTAATAGCATAGCGTTCGGGTGACAGATATTGATGAGCAATTCTTTGTAAATCTGAAGGCGAAAATTGTTCAATGATTCGCGGATAGGAGAGGGACAATTCAGCAGAAGCAATAGTCTGATAATAGCCATACAACCCGGCTAATTGACCTGGTGTTTCCGTTGAAAAAATATAATCATGACACAGCAAACGTTTAGCTTTAGCTAATTCTGCTGCGCTTACTGGTTTCATTTGCAATTGTTCTAGATGATTGAGGATTAACTTTTCTACCGTTTCTAAGAATTGGGGATCTAACCAAGCTCCAATAGTAAATAAACTAGAGTCTCGTTGTAAAGAAAAACCACTTTGTATATCCAAAACTAAATGCTTGTCTTCGCGCAAGTCTTGCACTAAACGAGAAGATCTTCCTGTACCTAAAATTGTTGCTAGTAAATCTAAACCACATCCATCCTCTAATTGACTAACCCCAGGGCCGATCCACCCCATCAATAACCGTCCCTGTTCTAATTGGGGAAGATACATTTGAGTTCGTCGGACTTCTAGTAAAGGAGGTTCGGCTAATATTTCGAGAGGAGGACATTCTGAAGGGGTACTAAATTGCCCAAATTCTCTTTCAACTAAATTAAGGGCAGCCTTCTCTTGAACATCCCCTACCACCACCACTGTCATTTTATCAGGTTGGTAATGGGTTCGATGAAAACAGCGCATTTGATGGGGTGAATGTTGCAATAATTGGTTTTCATGACCTAAGATCGATCTCCCATAAGGATGGAGTTGGTATAAACTCTCACACAAATTCTGAAACCCTAACCAATCAGGATCATCATAACAAGAGCGAATCTCTTCTAAAACTACCTCCCTTTCCCTCACAAACTCTCCATCAGGAATTTCTGCATTAAGCAAAATATCTGCTAGATAAGGTAAAGTATGGGGCAGATATTCAGCTGCAGTTGCTAAGAAAAAATGGGCATAATCATAACTCGTAGCTGCATTGGCCATTCCTCCATTGCTTTCGATGATTTCATCAAAAACCCCTGGTAGAACGCGCTTGGTTCCTTTGAAAATCATGTGTTCTAAAAAGTGGGCCATTCCCGACCAATGATTTGGTTCAGCCATAGTTCCCGCTTTAACCCAAACGTCAACTACGGCCACAGGGGTTGCACGATGGTACTGGTGAATAAGTGTTAGCCCGTGGTTTAATTTTATGATATTTGCCGGATGAGAAGTCGTTGTGAAGCGATTTGTCGGTTCTAGCAAGGACTAAATTATAGTTAGGTTTTATTTAACCTTAGGTTATCCTACAAACTTTTAATTGTGCAACTTTAAATCTCTAATGTCTAGAAACCCTGACAATTGAAGTTTTGAGTTCGGAGTGATTTTTCCCTGTCGCTTATCTGAGAATTGGTCAGCAAAAAACAAGACTGCTGCGCCGTTTTACCTCAGTTTATGACCTGGTTGAACCAGGTGGGTGCTAACTCAGTTTGTTTCCGTTTCCGAGTACAAGCTCGGTTTACTACCACAAAAAAGATGTCGGCTCCCTAAACTTACAAAGCATAGATCAAAAAACTTTATTGGCAGTCACCAACGCAGCAGCTTAACTTATCTTAGCATATTGATTACCTTCCGTGATGCGTAAAGCCCCTGTGATTTATCCAGGGGATATCAGCGAATAGCCAGATTTATCTGGCAGTCAATTATGATGCGGATCGTTAATATATTCTAATATTATCTGAGTGCTAACTTTTCCTGTTGTATCAAACATATAAGAGTGTGTCCAAAGAGAAGGAAGTTTTAATAATTCTGGAAATTCTTGTCTAAGATATCGAGATGAACGACCTTTAAAGGCTTTAACAACTTGAGAAATAGAATGCTGAGGATCATATTCAACTAGCATATGTATATGGTCTGGAGCGACTTCTAATGCTTTAATAATCCATTTTTTATCATTAGCAACAGAGTGGAAAATTTCAATACATCTAAGTTTTAAAGCCTCGTTTTTAGCAAAAACTCTTCTTCTTCTGCACGGTATCCATACTAAGTGAACTGTTGCTAGTCCGACGGCATGATTGTAATGATTGTAATTCTTTTTCATGTTTATGACTTGACTTTATCAACAAATATGATACTATAATAATTATGAAAACTTATCAGTTCAAACTCTATCAACATAAACGAAACAAGCACTTGCACAGTGCTATAAACGCTGCTAGTAATATTTATAATCACTGTATTGCTTTGTATAAGCGTTATTATCGTTTGTTTGGTAAATTCTTGCATAAAAATCGCTTAATGAAACACATAGCCAAACTTAGAAAGAAAAATGAATATTGGTTATTAGTCGGATCACAAGCTGTACAAGATATTATTCAAAGAATTGATCAGGCTTATCAGTTATTTTTTAAACATAATAAAAAAGGAGTTCGACCACCTAATTTCAGAAAAAGAATTAAGTACAAATCATTCACACTTAAACAAGCTGGCTATAAATTTCTCGAAGGTAATAGATTAAAAGTAGGGAAAAAGATTTATAAGTTTTGGAAAACTAGAGAGATTAAAGGAACTATCAAAACTGTCACAATTAAGCGTAATCCTTTAGGAGAAATATTTATATTTGTAGTGACGGATTTTGTAGAGCGCCAAGTCTCAATCATGACGGGTAAGAGCGCAGGTTTTGACTTTGGACTGAAAGTTTTTCTAACTTGTTCTGATAGCACAGAGATATCTTCACCCCTATTTTTAAAGCAATCATTAAAAGAACTAAGATTGGCTAGTCGTAATCATTCGAGTAAAAAGCGACATTCAAATAATAGGGAAAAAGCTCGGAAGAACTTAGTTAGAGTGCATAAAAACGTAGTCAATCGTCGCCGTGATTGGTTTTGGAAATTAGCACATCAATTAACAGATGAGTTTGACTATTTATTTTTTGAGACACTTAACCTTAAAGGAATGCAACGCTTGTGGGGACGCAAAATTAGTGATTTAGCATTAGCTGAGTTCCTGAAAATCCTAGAATTTGTAGCTTTCAAAAAAGGTAAAACTATTAGTCAAATTGACCAATGGTATCCAAGTACAAAAACCTGCTCAGAATGTAATTTTGTTATTGATAAATTAGGATTAAATGAACGCTACTGGGTTTGTCCTTCATGTCATACTAAACATGGAAGGGACTCTAATAGCTCGATTAATATTTTAAGAGTTGGGGCTTCAACTCTGAGGGTAGGAGATGTCAGTCTGTCTCAGACAGCTATTTCTGCTTGAGCCTCGAATCCCCCGTATTTTCAATCGGGGGAGTAGGTCAA
>DLXW01000210.1:7886-15818 GCA_003448685.1 Cyanothece sp. UBA12306 | reverse complement strand
TTTCTATAAGAGTTCTAGAACTTAGCAATTATAAGGGTTTCCCCAGAGTGACAGAAGAGAGATAAAAACTGAATAAAGAGAAAACCCTAACAAGACTCTGATTGTTGTTAGGGTTTTCTGAATTAATTGGGTTCGAGTTAATTAGGTTTAATTGTGGGTAACTACTTTGCGACCAGAACCACCAGAACGTTGAGAGGGTTTGCTGTGTCGATTATATTTAGAGTTATTGGAATTACCTTTGTGAGACTTACGCTTAATAATGGGTTTAGGTACTGTTGCTTCAGGAACTTCCCAATCAGTTTTCATCCAATTAGGACAATCTTGATCATAAACCATCTGTAAAGCTGCAGCCGCGATCGCTTGAGGGTCATATTCAGCACTCAACTCTCGCACAATAGGCAAGAAAGAAGCCATCCGTTCTCCCGACAAGGAATCCTGAATCTGTTTTTGCAGTTTCTCAAGTCGTTTAGCTTCCACTTGAGAACGATTAGGAATACGGCGAATTTCAACTTTTTGGCGCAGTTTTCGCTCTATTTGCTTAACCATCCGCCGATCAATCGGCTCGATCAAAGAAATTGCTTTTCCAGTTTTTCCAGCTCTTCCTGTACGTCCAATACGATGAATATAGGTTTCTGCATTGTCCGGTAAGTCATAGTTAATGACGTGGGTTAAATTTTCTACATCTAAACCTCGGGCTGCAATATCTGTTGCTACCACCAGCTTAACTTTTCCATCTCGGAATCGATGAACTAGGCGTTCCCGTTGAGATTGACTCAAATTACCGTGATATTCATCTACACTTTGTCCGGCTTCTTGCAACTTATTGGTTAATTCAGCCGCGGTTTGCTTCGTTCGCACAAAGATAATAGCAGATTCTGGGGTTTCAATTTCCAAAATCGGTTGTAATGCCTTGAGTTTTGACCAACCTCGGGGAACATTATAAAGATGTTGCTCAATTTTATCTGGCGCAGCTTGGGGTTGTTCTACAGCAACTGTTACTGGTGATTTGAGAAACTGATTCACTAATTCTCTAATTTCTCGGGGCATTGTCGCTGAAAAGCAAGCAGTACTGCGGTTTTCAGGAGTTCGTTTCAATATCTTTTTCACATCATCGATAAAGCCCATACTTAACATTTCGTCAGCTTCATCGAGAACTGCCCAGCGTAAACTATCTAGAACTAACTTTTTGCGATCTAATAAATCAATCACCCGTCCTGGAGTTCCAACAACAATTTGTACTCCCCGTTCTAAACTCCGAATTTGTCTTTCGATCGATTGACCTCCATAAACCGTTAAGATATAGAGCCGACGTTCGATGCAAAAATCTTTGAGGGCTAAAGCAACTTGTTGAGCTAACTCGCGGGTGGGGGTTAAAATTAGAGCTTGTACATTGGGATTTTTTAGATCAATTTGCTCGAGAATAGGCAAGGAATAAGCCGCAGTTTTACCTGTCCCTGTTTGAGATTGTCCCAGGATATCATGGCCTTCAAGTATTAAAGGAATTGCTTTTTGTTGAATTTCAGTAGGACTACTAAATCCGATTTCTTCTAGTTTATTGATGCGGTTTTCAGAGAGTCCTAAGCTTTGGAAAGAAATGGTCATAAGGAATTTTGGTTTTGTAAGTTAACTTGATGTTGGCAAAAGTAAATAATTGAGGGTTTTAGGATGAAACAAGCGAGTGAGAAAGGTTCTTCGTTTTTTCGATTAGATTAACCTGAACGTATCTTGTTTTAATCCAATGCTCCATCTCAATAGGCATCATTTTACTCGTCAGTTTTTCCATAAAGATCATAAACGTCAGCATGGGTTATTTGGACTTCAACGATAGAATTTAATTGGGCTTCTCCTTGAACATAAACTAGACCATCAACTTCGGGGGCAAATCTCTGTGAACGACCAATTAGCAGGCCTGTTTGGGGGTTTTCTTGCTCAATTAAAACTTTGACAATTTTTCCGATATAACTTTGATTTTTTTGTAGAGAAATGGGTTGTTGTACTTCCATTAAAATGTTGCGTCTTTCTTGGGCAATATCCGAAGGTACTTGAGGGGACATTTGATAAGCTGGGGTTTCTTCTTCTGGGGAAAAGGTAAATACTCCCACATGATCAAATTGGTGACGTTGTACGAAGTTGACTAAATGGTCAAAGTGTTCTGTAGTTTCTCCTGGAAATCCTACAATGAATGTAGTTCTCAAAACTGCTTCGGGTATGTCTTGTTTAATTCGTTCAATAATGCCATCATTGACTTTCCCTTGCCAAGGACGATTCATATTTTTGAGAATTTGGGGATGGGAATGTTGTAAGGGAAGGTCGAGATAGGGCAACACATTGGGAGTTTCCCTAATGGCTTTGATCACTTCATCGGTGAGTCCTGTGGGATAAGCATAATGAATACGAATCCAAGGAAGGTCAATCTTTCCTAACTCCCTAAGCAATGGAGCTAGTTTAACTTCTCCATAGATGTCTAAGCCATAATTGGTGGTAATTTGGGAAATTAGTATTAATTCTTGTACTCCTTGGTCTGCCAATTCCTGAGCTTCTCTAACAATCGATTCAATAGTACGCGATCGCTGTTTTCCTCTTAAATGGGGAATAATACAAAAGGCACAACCATAATCACATCCTTCAGCAACCCTTAAATAGGCTACGCTTTCAGCGGTTGTACGGTAGCGGGGAATATTTTCGTCTGCTATGAAGGTGGGAATGGAAGAAACAGCTTTGACCCTTTCTCCTGTTTCTACTCTTTGGAGAACATCGACAATATTTTGATAATCTCCTGTTCCCACAATAGCTACTGCTTCGGGCAGTTCTTCAAGTAATTCTTCTCGAAAATGTTGAGCCATACAGCCAGATATAACAATCTTTTTGTTGGCTTGGGCTAACTCTACTAGGGTTTTTACTGATTCTTCTCGTGCCTCTTGAATAAAACTACAAGTATTGACTATCACATAATCTGCTAATTGTTCGTTGCCATCAATTTGATAACCAGCTCGCGCTAACAAGCCTAGCATATGTTCGGAATCAATACGGTTTTTCTCACAACCTAGATGAGAAATCGCAATGGTTGGCTTATTGCCCATAAATGATTCGGTTTTACCCCTTATTTTACCTTGGGGCGAAACCATGCTAATCCTTTTGTTTAGCCGTATGGCTAGGACTTGGAGGTCAGTGCTGTTTTGCCCCTTTTGTACTTGTTAAGTTATTTTAACATACTTTTCTCCATAGGGCAAAGTGACCTGGGTAAAATATACTGCTACCGAGAAGGCAGAAAAAAAAAGCGGTGCAACCCTGCGCTAGATTAATTTCTAATTTTGACCAACCCAAAGGTTATTTTGCTGTATTTTCTCAGGAAATTGTGAAAAAAGTAATGGTAAGCTAGGGGATGCCAAAATAGACATTAACATGGAAATTAGGCAGTTTCTAAGCTCCCTAACTAGAAGGTTCATAAGCTGTGATTGATCAAAGTTTATTATCTTTATTATTTTGTTGAGAGAAAATGTATGTTATCAGACAATGTTGTTCCAATTAACCAGTTATTGGCCTCTTTACCTGATGGAGACTATGAGAAGATCAAACCTCATTTAGAGCAAGTTTCCTTGGATAGGGGACAATTACTGTATCAAGAGAATGAACCCATAAAACAGATTTACTTTCCTGAACAAGGATTAATTGCTCTGATGTCGGTCATGGAAGATAATTCAGTGATGGAAATCGGATTAATTGGTCATGAGGGGGTTGTAGGTTATCCTGTGTTTTTGGGGGGTCAGAGTAGTCCTCAACGTGCAGTTGTTCAGATTGCTGGTAATGCTTTAGCCTTACCGACTGAGATTGTGAAAGATTTATTACAAGAAGGAGGAGAAATCAGAAACAAGCTATTAATCCATACTCAAGCCTTATTAACCCAGATTTCCCAAACAGCAATATGTAATCGCCACCACACTATTGAGCAGAGATTACCTCGTTGGTTGTTATCAGTTCAAGATTGTCTCAATCAGGATAAATTTTATCTAACCCATGAAATGATCGCTAATATATTGGGAATTCGCCGTGCTGGGGTCACAGTGGCTGCGGGAGTTTTACAAAAAGCAGGAATGATTCGTTACCGTCGCGGATGGATTACCATTATTGATCGTGAGGGGTTAGAGTCTCTTTCTTGTGAATGTTATCAAATCGTAAAACGAGAATACTATCGTTTATTAGGTTGAACTCATAATCATACCAGGCAAGGTTTCATGAAGCTCTCTTTGATGTTACAACGTCTTGGCACGAATTAATGTTTTAATTGAAGTAGACGAGATAGTCAAAAAGATTAAAAAAATTGATTAACCAAGGCTCAAGAAAAATCATCAATAAAGATTGTTCATCAACAATTTAAGGCTAGGAGGAATCGGTGAGAGATAATCTAGACCTAAGTAACTGTTCAATGCTGGATTTATTCAGCATGGAAGTGGAGAGTCAAGGGGAAATCCTCAGCGATAACCTCTTAAATTTAGAAAATCAGCTTCAGGAGTCTCAAGGGGAGACCAGCGCCAATTCTTTGGCTTTGCTAGAATCTCTGATGCGGGCTTCTCATTCTATTAAAGGAGCGGCTCGCATCGTTCAACTCGAACCTGCGGTTAGAATTGCCCATGTCATGGAAGATTGCTTCATGGCAGCCATGGATCGTACCATTAATCTACAATCAGACCAGATCGATCTTCTCTTACAAGCAGTAGATTTTTTATTGGCAATTGGCCAAATAGAAGAAGAAAACGTCGATCAGTGGCTTAAAGAACACCAATCTGATGCAGAGCAGTTAGTTATTTCTATTGCTTCGATTATGGGACGACGCAAAACCGATCGTTCTCCCAAACAAAACCCACAAAATGAAGCAGATCACTTAACAACAGTAGATTCAACTGCACCTCCATCAGACTCCCCCGAGGTTGAAACTACATCAGCAACAGTAGATTCAACTGCACCTCCATCAGACTCCCTCAAGGTTGAAACTACGCCAGAATCTAGATCTCAATTATCTCAAGAAGCTCATTCTGACTCAGATGACTTTGAAATATCTTTAGATGACGTTTTTGGAGAAAATTCAGAATTATATTTAGCCGATTCTAACTCTGAATTTTCCGATATTTCCCAGGAGGAATCTGCTGGAAATCTTCTAATTCAATCAGCATCACAATTTGAATCTTTTTCCGAGCAATCTGAGTCGGTAATGACTTGGATAGACGAAAACAATCAAGCAATTAGCCAAGCAAATCCATCTTCTTTCCTCACTTCTACCCAAAAAGACTATCAAGAAGAACCCATAACTTCCATCTCATCAGGATCTAGTTCATCTAAAGAACGTTTTGTTCGAGTAAGCGCAGAAGGTTTAAATCGTTTAATGGGATTAGCGGGAGAATCATTGGTCGAAGCTACTGCTTTAAGTCCAATGTCCGATTCTTTTTTAACTCTCAAAAAAAGTCAACTAGATTTATCTGGTTTACTCGAACAATTACAAATGATGTTGAGTCAGGTAGATGTAGGCAATGATATTGACGACTTTATGAGTGATATTCTTGAAAAAGAACGAGAATGTCGCAGTATACTTGGTGAACGCCTCCATGCCCTTGAACAATTTGCTTATCGTTCTTTTAACTTATCTGATCGCCTTTATCGAGAAGTAATTGCCACCCATATGCGTCCCTTTGAAGAAGGGGTGACCGGTTTTCCTCGCATGGTAAGAGATTTAGCCAGAAAGCTCAATAAAAAGGTGAAATTGGAGATTTCAGGGCGTATGACTATGGTAGATCGCGATATACTCCGTAAATTAGAAGCCCCACTTACCCATATTTTAAGTAATGCCATCGATCATGGCATTGAATTTCCTGAAGAAAGGATTGAACAAGGAAAATCTCCAGAAGGTCACATTATACTTGAAGCTAGTCACCGTTTTGGCATGCTCTCTATTAATATTGTGGATGATGGAAAGGGCATTGAACTAGAGAAATTAAGGAAATCTATTGTAGACAAACAATTAGTTTCTCAGGAAATGTCTCAACAACTCAATGAAACTGAGTTGATGGAATTTATCTTTTTACCTAATTTTTCAACTACCAAAAAAGTAACAGATATTTCAGGACGAGGGGTAGGTTTAAATATTGCTAAAACCATGGTCCAAGAAGTTGGGGGAAATCTTCAGGCAGTTTCACGGCCAGGAGAAGGAATGAGTTTTCATTTTCAGTTACCCCTAACCTTATCAGTTATTAGGACTCTTTTGGTAGAAATTGCCGGTCAACCTTATGCGTTTCCTTTATCTCGTATTGATCAAATTCTAACCCTGAGTTATCAGGATATTCATTCAGTAGAAAACCGACAATATTTTACTCTTGATAATCAAAATATTGGTTTAGTTAGGGCTGATCAAGTTCTAAATATATCTTCTCATGCTTCTCCTTTAGAACCATTGTCTATTGTAATTTTAAGCGATCAAAATAATCGTTATGGGTTAGTAGTAAATCGCTTCATCGGAGAAAAAAGTCTAGTGGTTCGCCCTTTAGATTCTCGGTTAGGTAAAGTCCAAGATGTTAGTGGTGCAGCTATTTTAGAAGATGGTTCCCCTATTCTCATTTTAGATGTTTTAGACCTAGTCAGGTCTCTAGATAAATTATTGGTTAATGTTCAAGTTAACCAAATTAAGACTGAAGAAGAGACTTCTTGGAAAAGCAACAAGAAACATATTTTAGTAGTCGATGATTCAATTACTGTTAGAGAAATGGAGAAAAAATTATTACAAAATAAAGGATATAATGTTGATGTTGCAGTTGATGGTATGGAAGGCTGGAATGCAGTTAGAATGGGCAACTACGACCTGGTAATTAGTGATATTGATATGCCACGAATGAATGGCATAAAATTAGTTAGTCAAATCAAAAAACACGCTAGTTTAAAGTCAACTCCTGTGATTATTGTCTCCTACAAAGATCGGGAAGAAGATCGCTTACAAGGTTTAGAAGCAGGAGCCGATTATTATTTAACAAAAAGTAGTTTTCATGATGACACATTGATTAATGCTGTTATTGATTTAATTGGATAGTTATTAACCTTTGAGCAATCAAAGAAAGACAATTTAAACCTCACCAGATATTCCCAGCAGAAATACCTGAAAAAATCAACAGTGATCAAAAAGCACTTTCTTCAAGACAAGAAATCGCTATCATAGAGGATAGAAAGCTTGCAGAACTTAATCTTTAGGAGTCAGCATTACTGATGACACAAGCAACTCAAACCCAGTCTCAAGGAATTCAACTCACCGAAACCGCCCTGAAACACGTTCTCATGTTACGGGAACAGCAGGGAACAGACCTCTGTTTGCGTGTTGGAGTTCGCCAAGGAGGATGTTCAGGAATGTCTTATATCATGGACTTTGAAGACGAAAGCAAAATTACTGAACATGACGAAGTATTTGACTACGAAGGATTTAAAATAGTTTGCGATCGCAAAAGTCTCTTGTATATCTATGGCCTCGTCCTCGACTACAGCAACGCCATGATTGGCGGAGGTTTTCAATTTACTAACCCCAATGCTAGTCAAACCTGCGGTTGTGGCACATCTTTTGCGGTCTGAGGTATAGCTCTAACGGGCATAATGGATTATCAAGATCATAGGGTCTAAAACCCTGCCTTTTAAGCTAGAAAGTTTTTGAAGCGGGGTTGCAACCCCCGTGACAAAAACAACTTCTGTGCGATCGCACAGCAGCGTGGCCAAGAACTTCAACACTCCAACACTCCGTTAAAGCCCTGATTAACTTTAAAGCAAAATAATGAATGAATCGGTAGAAACTGCCTTTGAACAAGGCTTAGAACGCTATAAACAAGGGGAAGCCCCCGAAACCCTAATTCCCTATTTTAAAGATATTTGCGATCGCGCTCCCAAAAATAGTACAGCCTGGGCCTGTTT
>DLXW01000210.1:7475-7689 GCA_003448685.1 Cyanothece sp. UBA12306 | reverse complement strand
TACAGCCTGGGCCTGTTTAGCTTGGCTATATCTGCTTACAGACAAACCCGAACGCGCTCTTAAAGCAGCCACCAGAAGCGTTAAGATTGATGATAGACCACCCCAAGCTCGTATTAATCTAGCTCTAGCCATGTTAGATACGGGAGCAAAAGGGGTTCGTCCTCATATCGAAGCGGCTGAACAAATGATGTCTCTTGACGAAGGCCTTCGTCAA
>DLXW01000210.1:3849-7242 GCA_003448685.1 Cyanothece sp. UBA12306 | reverse complement strand
CTTGACGAAGGCCTTCGTCAAGATATCAAAGAAAATATCGAAGATGGTTTAGCCCGTAAACCCAACTGGAAAAGTCTTGATCGGATTAAAAATTGGTTATTCCCAACATAGTAAAATGGATTTAGCAAAAAACTGTTTAATTGGCCTCAAAGCTGACGATTTTCGCCATCCCCTGGATCTACAAGCCACCACAGCCCTCAAACAACTCCCAGGATTGGATATGGTAGTACGTAATCTCTTAGGATCGGTGGCGGAGCAGTTTTTCTATCTCAATAATATTGCTTCGAGTGTTCGTGTAAGTGATCAACAATTACCCCATCTCCATCAACTTTTACTAGAAGCTTGTGGTATTTTAGACCTCGAACCACCTCAACTTTACATCCAACAAAATCCTACCCCTAACGCCTATACTTTCGCCATGCAGGGAAAACAACCCTTTATGGTTATTCATACCTCCCTAATTGAAATTTTGAGCCCCGAAGAAATTCAAGGAGTGATCGCTCATGAATTGGGACACCTCAAATGTGAACATGGGGTCTACTTGACATTAGCTAATATTATGGTTTTAGCAGCCGGTTTATTGCCCAATTGGGGAACAGTGATCGCCCAATCTCTGCAAGGACAAATGCTAGAATGGCTCCGTTGTGCAGAGTTTAGCTGCGATCGCGCTGCTCTTTTGGCAACTCAAGACCCTAAAGTAGTGATGTCTATCTTAATGAAATTAGCTGGTGGTTCTCCTACTTTAGCTCCCCAGTTAAACCTAGAAGCATTTATTCAACAGGCCAGGGATTATGAAGCCATTAGCGATACCTTTTTAGGAGAAATGCTCAAAACAGCACAGACAGAACAATTGACCCATCCTGTGCCTGTACTACGCGCTAAGGAAATTGATCTTTGGGCTAGTTCTCAAGAATATCATCAGTTGTTAGAAATGGGGAAAACGCAGTATAATCAAAAAAGTGATCCTAAGGGCGGATGGCGAAATTGGTAGACGCACCACACTCAAAATGTGGCGGCTTCGGTCATGCGAGTTCGAGTCTCGCTCTGCCCATTTTCAGCAAGAATTGTTAAGAAAAACAACTTCGTCACTTCTGACTTCGTCAAATTTTGACTTCAGTAAGTGGCAAATGACAGCATGAAAATATAATTTCTGTCAAGTCCCTCATTAAAATTTCTGTACTCCATCAATAAGTAACTTTAATTTCTAGAAAAATCTCATCAAATCGGAAATTACTATCAGGGGTTCCCAATTAGGATACAATTTTTAATTAGAGCTAAATTTCAGACGGCATCAACCGTAGTCGAGCAATAGGTAGATTCAGTGGACTTGACTCAAATTTTCAACACGACCAACCCAGTTATTGGTGTCGTTCACCTCTTACCCTTACCAACGTCTGCCCGTTGGGGAGGCAGTTTAACAGCAGTAATCGAACGAGCCGAACAAGAAGCAACGGCCCTAGCAGCAGGGGGAGTAGACGGTATTATCGTCGAAAATTTCTTTGATGCCCCCTTTACGAAACATCGGGTTGATCCTGCCGTAATCAGTGCCATGACATTGATCGTTGATCGCCTTAAAAATCTGGTAGTAGTACCCGTAGGCATTAACTTACTCCGTAATGATGCCGTCGGGTCTATGGCCATCGCTTCTGCCATAAATGCCCAATTTATTCGGGTCAATGTCCTCACAGGAATTATGGCCACAGATCAAGGATTAATTGAAGGCAATGCCCATGAATTATTACGTTATAGACGAGAATTGGGGGCAGATGTGGCTATTTTAGCCGACGTATTAGTCAAACACGCCCGACCTCTAGGCACTCCTAACCTAACCACGGCTGTCCAAGATACCATTGAACGGGGATTAGCTGATGGAGTGATTTTATCAGGATGGGCTACAGGAAGTCCCCCAGGACTCGAAGACTTGGAATTAGCCTCCTCTGCGGCTCAAGGAACCCCCGTTTTCATTGGTAGTGGGGCGAGTTGGGACAATATCGGAAAGCTGATGGAAGCAGCAGATGGGGTAATTGTAGCCAGTTCCCTCAAACGTCACGGCAAAATTACTGAACCAATCGATCCTATTCGGGTCGCCCAATTCGTCGAAGCAGTTCAAGAAGTTAGCGCGTCTAAAGAAAAGTTAAAATCTCAGCCTTCGGTTAAGTTAATTCCATAGAGTTTTGTTAGCAACTCCTAACAACTCTATTTGATTTGATTTTGATAATATAACTTTTTGAGGCGATCGCTTAAAGAGCAGTATTTTTTTGCCTTAAGTTAAAATCACGGATAAAGATGAATACTAATCAATAAATATTGCTATGAGTCGCCGACGTTCTGTTCCTTGGATTTATCGGTGGTCCCGTCCTATAATCGGCGCGATCGCCATTGCTGGTGCTGTTCTGACTGCTTATCTCACCATTACTAAACTCACCGGAGGAGAAGTAGCCTGTGGGGTAGATGCAGCTAAAAATGCCGCCAGTGGTTGTAAAAGTGTCCTTGATAGCCCCTATGCTACGGTTTTTGGACTTCCCTTAAGTTTATTTGGGTTTCTCGCCTACGCTAGTATGGGAACCTGTTCTTTGGGACCAATGTTTGTCAGTCCCGAAAATAATAAACGCTTCAGAAAACAACTTGAAGACTGGACTTGGTTATTCCTACTAGCTGGAGGAACCTCTATGGCAGTTTTCAGTGGCTATTTAATGTATATTCTGGCTACAGCTTTACAAACTGTTTGTTATTACTGTATTGGTTCGGCTGTATTTTCCCTCAGTTTGATGGGATTAAGCGTTTTTGGCCGAGAATGGGAAGATATAGGTCAGATTTTCTTTGTTCCCATCGTGGTAGCTATGATTACTTTAGTCGGAACCTTGGGAGTCTATGCTAATGTCAATGGACCAACTGCTGATGGCCGTATTCCTATCCCAGAAATAAAAACCCAACCCCAACCCCCTAAGGGTTGGGAAATTACTACTACTTCAGGAGAAGCGGAAATAGCTTTAGCAAAACATTTGACGGCCATTGGAGCCAAAAAATATGGGGCATTTTGGTGTCCTCATTGTTATGAACAGAAGCAATTATTTGGCAAAGAAGCTTTTAAAGAAATTAACTACATTGAATGTGATCCCAGTGGTAAAAATCCTCAACCACAAGTTTGTCTTGATGCTGGAGTTCAATCCTATCCCACTTGGGAAGTTAAAGGACAAGTATTAAGGGGTACTCAATTACCCCGGAAGTTGGCTGAAATTTCTGGGTATGAGGGTACAACAGACTTTAAATATACTATGCCTGGACGTTAGTTTTTCACGAGGATAAAACTTGATTGAGGAGCTTAATCTTAATTAAGCTCCTAATTTTTAAGAATATAGCACTACGCCAAATTAAGAATGCAGAATGTAGAAT